>NZ_JBNPWQ010000106.1:0-1170 GCF_050433745.1 Sphingobacterium sp. HSC-15S19 | reverse complement strand
GGCTATGACAACAATATGGATATGTAAAGTCCATTGAAAGGTACATTGATTCACAGAGCATTGCGTTACGGCTTTACATTTGGACTTTACATAATCGTTATTTCTTACCCAGCCCTTTCAGCCAAGTTATCAAGTTACTGTTATCGATCCATTCTCCGGTAACCTGGTTAGGTGTAAGGCATTCCGATGCCTGTTCTATAGCCTCTCTTTTCTGTTTTGAGTCGGCCCTTGCATATATCTCTGTGGTCTGGACCGAGGTATGCCCCAAAAGATCCCTTATCCAAACCAGATTTACACCAGATTGCAACAGGTGGATTGCGCGACTATGCCTTAACTGATGGCAACTGGTAACCTCGGGAATAAGATTAGAATCGTATATACGGGCCATATCTGCATATTTCTTTAAGATATAGGTTATACCGGCTCTGGTGAGTTTATTCCCCGCGCTATTACAAAAGATCGGTCTTTTTATATCAATCTCGTAGTCAACATTGTACCTTTCCATATACTTCTTGAGTATTACGACGACATGCTCAGAAAGCGGTACTATTCTCACTTTTCTTCCTTTTCCATATACCTTGATCGAGTATGGCTGATACTGTATTCGCATTGACTCTACCGTCAGGTCAGCCAGTTCCTGTACCCGACAACCTGTATCATACATCAAAGCAAGGACCGTAAGGTGTCTCAGCCCTTGATAAGATGCACTATCCGGTTGTTCAAGTAGAAGCTTTATTCCTTCTTTTGTAAAGTATACCGGGGTAGGATGTGCTTTTTTCAGATTTCCAATCTTCAGGACTTTTTGCCACTGATCCAGGTATTCGATGCTATCATACTGAAGATATGCTACAAAGGAATGTATCGCTGCCAATCTATTATTGCGCGTCGCAATACTGTTTCCCTGCCGCTCAATCAGCCATCGTAGATATTCAACCACATTATCCCTATTAATATCTGACAAAATCGCATTTTCAATCTTTATCTGTTTCTCATCCCTCAAGAAGGAAAAAAAGGAGACAAAACCATCGCGGTACGCGGATATGGTATTGGGGCTGACGTTTCGCTCGTGCGGAAGATACACACCAAGGAAACCTGTGATATATTTTGCTATGTTATTCGTTGCCATCTTTTTGGGGATATATAAATTCATTGAGGGAAATACACATTTCC
>NZ_JBNPWQ010000105.1:0-1204 GCF_050433745.1 Sphingobacterium sp. HSC-15S19 | reverse complement strand
AAGGGTGAGAGCCCCGTACAGGTAAAGAATGTTGACATAGTGGTATCCTGAGTACCGCGGGACCGGAGAAATCCTGTGGGAATCCACCAGCACCATCTGGTAAGGCTAAATACTCCTGAGAGACCGATAGTGAACCAGTACCGTGAGGGAAAGGTGAAAAGAACCCCGAACAGGGGAGTGAAAAGAACCTGAAACCGTGTGCTTACAAGCGGTTGGAGCAGGCAGGTCCTGTGACAGCGTGCCTTTTGCATAATGAGCCTACGAGTTACTCTTGTCTGGCAAGGTTAAGTCCTTCAGGGACGCAGCCGAAGCGAAAGCGAGTCTTAATAGGGCGCATAGTCAGATGAGGTAGACGCGAAACCTTGTGATCTACCCTTGGGCAGGTTGAAGTTGCAGTAACATGTAATGGAGGACCGAACCGATAAACGTTGAAAAGTTTCCGGATGACCTGAGGGTAGGGGTGAAAGGCCAATCAAACTGGGAAATAGCTCGTACTCCCCGAAATGTTTTTAGGAACAGCGTCGGCGTAGAGTTTGATAGAGGTAGAGCTACCGATTGGGTGCGGGGGAGTCAAATCCTACCAAATCCAGACGAACTCCGAATGCTATCAAATATAGCCGGCAGTGAGGCTTTGGGTGCTAAGGTCCAAGGCCGAGAGGGAAAGAACCCAGACCATCAGCTAAGGTCCCCAAATTCGTTCTAAGTTGAACTAACGAGGTCCGGTTGCCCAGACAGCTAGGATGTTGGCTTGGAAGCAGCCATTCATTTAAAGAGTGCGTAACAGCTCACTAGTCGAGCGGCCGGGCGTGGATAATAAACGGGCATCAAGAACGGTACCGAAGCTATGGATTTGCATTGAAAGATATGCATCTGGTAGGGGAGCATTCCATCGCCGGGGAAGCAGTTTGGCAATGAACTGTGGAGGTTATGGAAAAGCAAATGTAGGCATAAGTAACGATAAGGCGGGTGAGAAACCCGCCCACCGAAAGACCAAGGTTTCCTGATCAACGTTAATCGGATCAGGGTCAGTCGGGACCTAAGGCGCACCCGAAGGGGGCAAGCCGATGGACAACTGGTTAATATTCCAGTACTCTTCATAACTGCGATGTGGTGACGGAGTAGTGACACTGCCGCGAACTGACGGAATAGTTCGTTGAAAGGCGTAGGTATAGGGACGGTAGGCAAATCCGCCGACCCTGCTGAA
>NZ_JBNPWQ010000104.1:0-1232 GCF_050433745.1 Sphingobacterium sp. HSC-15S19 | reverse complement strand
TGTAATCTCCCCTAAAAATAGCTACGATTATTAATGTAGTTTTATAAATTAGGGACAATGAAAAAAAGCAAATTCAGCGAGTCACAGATCATCAAGATCTTATCATTCCAGGAATCAGGGCAATCGGTATCAGACATCTGCCGTGAGCATGGAATCAGTCAGGGAACATTCTATTCTTGGAAAAGTAAATACTCCGGTATGGAGGCATCTCAGCTCAGACAGATGAAGGATATGGAGCGCGAGCTGGCTCAATATAAAAAGATAGTTGCCGAACAAGCTCTGCAGATTACAGTTTTAAAAGATGTCATCGAAAAAAAGCTCTAGGGCCTGCCGAGAAACGCGAGCTTGTTGGTTACTCCCGTGAGGAGTTTGGAATCAGTCTTCGTCAGGCCTGTATGTTGTTTAATATCAGTACATCGGTTTATTATTATCAAGCTAAGCGCAGCGATGACAGTGAAGTAATAGAGCAATTATCCATCCTTGCGGATCTCCATCGTACCTGGGGATTCTGGATGATGTATCATCGTTTAAGAAAGCTACAGTTTATGTGGAACCACAAGCGGGTATATCGTATTTACACCTCAATGCGGCTGAATCTACGCAACAAGCGCAAGAAACGTTTACCTGCACGAGTAAAAGCTCCGTTATTGTGTCCCATTGGACCAAATATCACATGGAGTCTTGATTTTATGCACGATACGTTATCTACAGGGAAGAGCATCCGGACATTGAACATCATAGATGATTTTAATCGGGAAGCATTATCTATTACAGTTGACACCAGCCTTCCGGCAACCAGAGTGGTCAAAGAATTAGAAAAGCTGGTAGAATGGCGGGGAAAGCCTGAATGCATACGGTCAGATAACGGTCCTGAGTTTTTAGCTGATGTATTACAGCAATGGTGTTCGCAAAGCGGCATTGAATGGTGTTATATCCAACCAGGTAAACCTACCCAAAATAGTCTTATCGAAAGGTTCAACAGAACGTTTAGGCAGGATGTATTGGACAGTTATATGTTTGAAAACCTCACTGCGATCAGAAGATACGCTAATGCCTGGGCATGGATGTATAATAATGTCAGACCACATTCTTCGCTAGGGCAACTTACACCTGTGGAATTTTTATTGAAATATGGGAAACAGGAGAATTTCCCGACTTTCCAACGAGATAATAACAATAAATTCGATTGGAATTATTTAGTTTTGGATATAGCTAGTTAGGGTGAGATTACA
>NZ_JBNPWQ010000103.1:0-1261 GCF_050433745.1 Sphingobacterium sp. HSC-15S19 | reverse complement strand
ATGAAAGGGAATATTTTTGACAACCTAGTATATCGGATGATCTGCCATAAACCAGAACAATATAATATGATTATTGCTTAAAGGAATAGGTCAATAAGTATATTAATTGAACTGGAATTAAGTTTTTCAGATACTATTTGAGTGATACTATTATCCTTAAATAGTATCACTTCTATAGTTTTTATTATGTCTCAATAATATTTATTGGCGCAAATATTTGGTGTCAAATTAATTTTTAACAAAGAGTCTGCTGTTTATGATCTCTGGGTGACCTTTTACAAAATTGCTTACTGTAAGCCTGTGAACTCCTAGTATCCTCCCTATAGCTGAATACGAAACATGTTTGTTGAGTAAATCCTGAATCTTTTTCTCTTGACCAGTTAGCTTCATTTTACTGTTTTTACGTCCAACAGGTCTTCCTAATATGACTCCCTCCGCTTTTTTTCTCGCTAATGCCTCTTTAGTTCTCTGTGAGATTAAATTACGCTCAATTTCTGCGGATAAACCAAATGCAAAAGCCAAGACCTTAGAACTGATATCACTTCCCAATCTATAATTATCCTTAATGGTCCAAACACGTATGTCTCTATTCATACATTCGTTTAGTACTCCCATTATCATAAGTAGATTCCTTCCCAATCTAGATAATTCAGAACAAATTAGAATGTCTCCTTTTTTCATTCGCTTTAATAGTCGGCCTAACTTACGTTCGTCAACATTTTTTGCACCTGATATTGTTTCCTCTATCCATTTGCTGATCATAACTTCATTTTTATGACAGAATTCGTTTATCTCGAATCTTTGATTTTCTACTGTCTGTTTGTCTGTACTTACTCTGATATAACCGTAAATCATAATGAAACTGCTTAAATATATTATACAATAATCGTTTAATTTATACGTATTCCGCTTAAAATAAAAATGGACATATTTTAAACCATGAAAAGGAGCATATTTTTTAGACAAAATCAAATAATTTCAAACTTTGAAACTTCAGATAGCTGGGTTGTTTTATCTGAAATAGAAAAAAGTATTAAGTGCAAAGTAGAAAGAGCGGGTGTGCCATTGAAAGATTGGGATATTCAAATAAATTATGGAATAAAGACTGGTTATAATGAAGCGTTTATTATTGATGGAAGTAAAAAGAAAGAACTAATTGATGAGGATCTGTAATCGGTAAATCAGAATACACAACTTTTGGCAATTTAGAGTGCAGCAAAAATGGCACTAACGGTGCAGCATTTTTGGCAATAAGGAATGC
>NZ_JBNPWQ010000102.1:0-1262 GCF_050433745.1 Sphingobacterium sp. HSC-15S19 | reverse complement strand
CTGCGGGTGTTCTCCGAGTAGCGATGGAGAGTACCAGTATTTACTGGATCCCGGTCTGGAATATTCTCTCTGAAATGGGCTTTGATCTGATGCTGGTGAATCCCTTTTTAATCAAACAGCTGCCCGGCCGCAAAAGCGATGTAAAGGATGCACAGTGGATTGCCCAGCTACTTCACAAAGATATGCTTCGCGGGAGTTTTGTGCCCGGTGAGCGAATACAGGAACTCAGGAGCTACACCCGTTCCTATAGCAAGTTGCAGCAGCGGATAGTCCGTATGCTTACCAAAATGGACAATATCCTCGTACAGGCCGGAATCCGTTTGGGTAGTCTTGTGAGTGATATCGGAGGGAAAAGTATGCTGAGTGTCATTGATGCCCTGATAGCCGGGGAGCGTGATGCCGTACGTTTAAGCAAACTGGTCTATGCCAGTAAGAAGAACAAAGAAAACGGAAAGCTGGCAGCAGCACTAACCGGCTGCATGAAGGAGCACCACCGCTTCAACCTGCAGATGGCAAAAGTTGAATACGACCTGTTGATCAAGCAGTCTGCTGAGTATATAGAAAAGATTGAAGCTATCTGCCTGCGTGATTTTCCACGGCAGAGTGCCTTGCTAAAGACGATTCCCGGCGTTAGCCGTATCAGTTCCGCTGTGATCATCGCCGAGACCGGCGCAGACATGAAAGTTTTTGAAAACAGCGGTAAACTGAGCGGATGGGTCGGATTACGACCAAAGAATGATGAAAGCGCAGGGAAATATAAAAGTACAGCGATCACTAAAGGAAACAGATATCTCAAGCCAATACTGGTACAGGTTGCCTGGGCGGCAAGCCGCTGTAAAGGCTCCTATTTTAAAGACAAATTCAACCGTCTAAGTATAAGAAAATCCTCGAAAAAGGCCCTGATCGCTATCGCACGAAAAATATCCGTTGTTGTATGGAATATCCTAAAAGACTTAACCCCTTATAATCCGGCACTACAGGTGATCTACGAACCAGCCAAACTAGATGCCAGGATACGGTATCACCAAAAAGAAATGGAACGCATAGCGAAACTTAAACCATAACAATTTTTTGCGTAAAGGCCGGGTATCTTTATGGTGGCTAAAAGACCCCGTTTTTAAATTGGCCAATGCAAATGCCTGAAAAGGCTATAAGTACACAAGCATGAGTTAATGCCAGCCTTACGGCTGACCAAACTCGAAGAGGAAAATCGCAAAACCCAATGCGCAAGGGGACTGTATTATAGTTAATTTATAGAGGAA
>NZ_JBNPWQ010000101.1:0-1292 GCF_050433745.1 Sphingobacterium sp. HSC-15S19 | reverse complement strand
GTTTGTTTAGACAGAAATTTCTAATTTTTATATAGTATTTTCTGTTTTAGGGCTGAAAATGGAAATAACTTTTTGGCTCTTGAAAGCCTAAAAAAGTTATTCTATTTTTATGCCGCATCCGCTTGCAAATACATGCTTTGCGGAGTATTATAGTTTATTCCCTGATGGAAGCGTTCCTGATTGTAGAATTCAAAGTAAGACCGTAACCCAGCACGGAGAGACCTTGGACTATCGTAGGCCTGTAAATATACGTTTTCATATTTTACAGACCGCCATAATCTTTCAACAAAAATATTATCCAAGGCCCTGCCTTTTCCATCCATACTGATAGATATATCGTTATCTAACAGTTCTTTGGTGTGCAGGTCACTCGTGTATTGACTACCTTGATCGGTATTGAATATCTCCGGTTTACCATGCATATGCAAGGTGTCTTTCAATAGATCTGTACACCATTCCGCACTCATTGTATTGCTGATATCCCAATTTAAGACATATCTCGTCTTCAGGTCAATGATCGCCGATAGATACATAAACCCCTTTTTCATAGGTATATACGTAATATCGGTTGCCCAGACTTGATTTTTTCTATCGATTTCCAGCCCCTTCAATAAATAAGGATATTTTTTATGCGCCTTGTTTACAACGGTGGTGCTTGGTTCGCGGTAAATCGTACGCCAGTTGATTACTTTCATCAGTCTCCTAACACGTTTTGAATTGATCTGAAAACCCGCCTCCCGTAAAAGTACCGTAAGCTTTCGGTAACCATAAAATGGCGTCCTGACATATTGCTCCTGCATGAACAACTCTATAGCCTTATCCTGCTCTGATTTGTCTTTTTTCCTATAATAAAGCGTGCTACGGTTCAATCCAAGCGCATTGCACTGCTTGCTAAAGCTTAATACATCTTTTTTGCTGACCATAGTCAAACGCTCCGATAAAGGAATTAGTAAAGCTTTTTTTTTAGAAATTCGTTTTCTAGGCTTAATTCTCCAATACGAGCAAAGAGCTTTTCCGTCGGTATATTGCTATCTTTGGAATCTCCTGTATCCTTTGAAAAAACTTTGCTCATATTCCGGATGGCTTCTGCTTTCCATGCCGAAATCTGAGTCGGCAACAACTCATATTTCTTCGCTAAAACCTCTATCGTATCCTTCTCTCTGAGTGACTCCAATACAACTCTGCTCTTAAAATCTTTACTAAATGTTCTCCGTGTACGTGACATAATATTGCTAATTTAATCTATTTATTTCATACCTTAAATTTATGTCTAGTTTTAGGGGAGCAGCATA
>NZ_JBNPWQ010000100.1:0-1352 GCF_050433745.1 Sphingobacterium sp. HSC-15S19 | reverse complement strand
TGGTTCTTCCCCACTTTTGGTGGTCAAGACGGAGCGTATACTACACGTTTCCTCAATAAGTCAAACCCCGCTCTACCATACATCTGCCTCTTAATCATTTTCAGTCGGTTCACGTTTCCTTCCACGGGACCATTACTCCATGGTAAGGTGAGCGCATTTTCAACAGCGGGGCAATCGGCGAGCAGTCCTTTTGCGAATGATGCTATTTCTTTTAGTCCCGAGGTGCTTGATTTCTCGATCCACTCCCTCAATTTTGTATCGCCCGACTTCTCAGCCATTATTTTACGGAAGGATTGCACTAGGATAAAAGTCTTATTCAGCTCTTTGGAGGATTTGCATAATTCGCGGATGATATTCCGTTGGTCATCCCACAGATTTTGTTGATCTGACAGAAACCATATCGCCGCTGATGATGGTTTAAAAGTTGCTGCACCATGATTCGGTAATTCTTTAGTGAACCCAGCTTTTTTGCCCACTCGGATCCCATAGAATTTCAAGCCTTCTGAGAAAGTTGAATAGGCTCCTTTATATCCTTGGGTTCTGAGCTCCTGCCACAATGTGGTGATCAATATGCTCGGCTCTTCCTCCATACGCTTTTTTATATGCGTAAAGAATTTTTCAAGCGGATTAATCTTGCATTGAGATTTCCGGGGCAAGGTCTCCATGTCCAGATAGTTTTTGACGGTTTGTCTGTGCATGCACAGATGCCGTGCCATGGCACGTATGGAATATCCTTTTTTCTGTAATTCCTTCAGTTGCTCAAACCGCTTTAAGCGGATCCCGCCATGAGCTGAATCCGGAGAGCTTCTGTTTTCAGATAGTGTGCTTTGATTTTCAGCTATTTGTTGATCGTCAACCCGCAACTGCTTATTGGCCAACAAAGCTGTGGCTTTGCTGTAATGCCTGATCAAAACTTTCTGTACCGCCTCACTTAAATTTTTCAACAAGTGCCAACGATCGGTGACCTGGATAGATTGGGGAGCACCCAAAGTAATAGCTTTTCGATAGTTACTGTATCTATCCCGGCTCATTACTTCAATCTCTGGACGTTCCTGTAGCCATTTACGCAATGTCTCCTGTTCACGGTCTGGTAATAGATCTATCACTTTCCCTGTGTGGAGATTGACCAAAATACTACCGTAACTTTTCCTTTTTTTGTAAGCCCAATCGTCTACGCCAATGGCGGTTACACCTTTTGCTGGTGAAAAATCGCATTTTTCAATCAACCGTAGTATAGTCGTATCGCTCGTGGGTATCGACAATATGGTACAAATCCGCTGAGCAGGCCTTCCTCCGGCAAGAAGCCCAAGTTGTCTGATCTTACTTTCCAGACGCTCAGTCCTCCGTTTATA
>NZ_JBNPWQ010000099.1:0-1352 GCF_050433745.1 Sphingobacterium sp. HSC-15S19 | reverse complement strand
GAGACTGTAACATAAACTGTGTCAAAGGAATAATTCAATAAGATTATTTATATTCAATTATTCAAACGACACGGTCATGAAAGAAAAAGACCCATTCGACTTTGAGCGCTTCAAGACTGAAGCTATGCAAGGTCTTTACGAAGGTAAAAGTTTGTCTCCTAATGATGGCGTTTTAGCGCCGTTGATGAAGCATCTGTTGGAATCAATGATGGATGGCGAACTGGAGAATCATCTGAACGAAGAAAAGGCCTCAGGTAATAGTAACCGTCGCAATGGCAAGACAAAAAAGACGGTCCGTGGTCTCCATACCGGAACTTTTGAGCTGGAAACAGGTCGGGACAGATCAGGATCGTTCGAACCCAAAGTAGTACCTAAAAGACAGTTGATCATTACTGAACAGCTCGAAGGCCACGTACTGAGTATGTATGCAAAAGGGATGAGCACACGAGCGATAAGTGAGTTTATCCGCGAAATGTATGCCATGGAGATCTCTGCCACAGAAATATCCCGTATTACCGAAAGTGTGCTTCCTGCTGTTAATGAGTGGCGAAGTCGTCCGCTAGAAGCTGTTTACCCCTTTGTTTTCCTTGATTGTATGCACTACAAAGTTCGTCAGAATGGCACAGTTGAGTCCAGGGCTATTTATAATATCCTGGGCATAGGAATGGATGGTCGCAAAGACCTGATAGGGCTTTATAGTTCGGAAAACGAAGGAGCAAAATTCTGGCTATCCGTACTCACCGATCTAAAGCAACGCGGTGTAGAGGACATCCTGATAGCCTGTATTGATGGACTGAAGGGCTTTCCTGAAGCTATAGAAGCTATTTTTCCAAAGACAAAAGTTCAGTTATGCATTGTCCATCAGATTAGATCAAGCATGCGCTACGTTACAGAAAAGGACAAAAAGGCTGTTATTGAAGATTTAAAGCCGGTTTATAAAGCTGTCAACGAAGAAATGGGCTATGAAAAACTACTGGTCTTTGAAGAGAAATGGGGCAAGAAATATCCCATAGCTGCTAAGTCATGGCTGGAAAACTGGACCAATCTCTCTACTTTTTTTGAGTATGATGAGCAGGTGCGTAAGACTATTTACACCACTAATCCAATTGAAGGAATGCACCGACAGATCCGTAAAATAACGAAGTCCAAAGGTGCATTCAGTTCTGAGCAGGCTCTTATGAAACTGATGTTTCTGATAATAAAGGACATCTCTAAAAAGTGGACAATGCCAGTGCATAACTGGGGCTTGACCATATCCCAACTTTACATTAAATTTGGGGATAGGCTCAAACTTGATAGAGGCTTTTAGATTTTGGTTAATTATCCAATGACACAGTTTGAGTTACACTCCC
>NZ_JBNPWQ010000098.1:0-1432 GCF_050433745.1 Sphingobacterium sp. HSC-15S19 | reverse complement strand
GGATCATACCGAAAGTTTGGGGGAGGAGAAGTTTTTAAGCATACAATTTCATTACTCTATATAGGAAGAATGTGGTGTCTCTTACACCGCGAAAGACACCCCTGAACGCTTTGAGCTTTGCATTGAAAGATTCTGCTGAAGCATTGGTGCTTCTATTGTCGAAGTAGTGTAGAATGTATTGATGATGCGCTGCAATGGATCTTGCTACGCTCTCAAATGAAGCGATTCCCGCATTTTCAACCTGATTATGCCACAGTCCCAGTTTGGTAAATGCTATCTTTTTGTCCTGGCATTTATTGAATATGTCACCTAGGGCAATTCCAAGGTCATAAGCGAGCTTTAGCTTGGGAAACCGCATGAACAACAATTCGGCTCGGTGTTTCTGGTTTTCGGACCATCGGCTTGGGTGCTTGAACAAGAGGTGTCTGGATCTAGCCAGTAGCTGTTTGAGCGTGTCTCCATTAGGCAACAACTCGGGTTCATATGAGGTTCCTCCCTTTCGCGATTCCATTATCTTCTTGCTTTCCGCATCCAATACTTCCCAACGATACTTAATACGAAGTTCCTGCACTGCATCGTAAGCTAACTTTTGGACATGGAAACGATCGACCACACGCCTGGCATTCCTGAAACATCTACGGATTGCCTTGGCCATGTTCGGCGCCATATCCATGGTCACCTCCTTTACCTTATTCCTTGAACGTAAAGGTATTAACTCAAGAACAGTGATGATATCTTCGGCCTTGGTGCCCTTGATAGTCGCTAGGATCGTCCCTTTACCTCCTTTTGCCGATTTACTGCTAACAATGGTATATAATTCACCGTTGCTAAAACTGGTCTCATCGATGCTCAAGCGTTCAGAGATGTTCCCGGGGAAAAGAGTCCATCGCTCTGCATGTGGCTTTTGGCTCCAGTCATGGAAGTCACTGAGATGGTTCTTGTATTGATCCTGAAGTTGCTTGCCGTCCATCTGGAAGAATAACCCTACCAATTGGGCACTTACAGGATAGTTATCCAAATATCTTCTTTAAAAAAAGCCCGAATTCAGTCGTCATTCGAGTACCCTCACGCACCAGGTTCCAATCTCTTGTGATAATATCTCCCGTATCTAAAACTGTCCAGCGGCGGCGGCGGATATGTAGAGTAACTTTCTGACCTCTAATGGGAAAGTCTGAAATCTCTGTGGAAGGCATAAAGCCCTTTGACTCCAACTTGCTGTTCTCATAGCCCGTTGGAGCAATATTAAGCTCGTCTAGATAAATATGGAGCTGATTGTCAACCTGATCGACTTCTAAAATCTGAAAGTATTCTAAAAGCCCTTCGGGCATCAATAGGGATAGTAATTTACGTTCGGCGTCTTGCAAGGGATATCTGTATTAAGCAAACTAAACTAGGAAATTTTTTGTATTCCCCCAAGAATTCTGCTTGATCC
>NZ_JBNPWQ010000097.1:0-1476 GCF_050433745.1 Sphingobacterium sp. HSC-15S19 | reverse complement strand
TATTTAGTCTCTCCTTAAACCATCTATAATTTACTGATTATTAGTATTTTGGGTTTAAAATAGCTTGTTTTTTATTGCAAGAATTTGTATCTTAGAGCTTTAAAACCTTGCAAATATGTTGGGGAAAAATCCAGAAAAGAAGCCAGAATTATTTCGCCCAATGTTGGTGGATTTTATTGACCACGAGCATGAACTTGTTCTACTTTCAGAAAAAATAGATTGGAATTATTTTGAGAAAGAATTTTCGTCCTTGTATTCCAAAGTGGGCAATCCGAGCCATCCGATTCGGTTTATGGTGGGTTGTTTGCTACTGAAACATTTGTATAATTTGGGCGATGAGACGTTGGAAAAAGCCTGGATCATGAATCCTTATATGCAGCATTTTTGTGGCAGGGTTTTCTTTGAACACGAATTTCCTTGTGACCCGAGTAATTTTGTTCATTTCCGAAAAAGAATTGGCGAAAAAGGTATCGAAAAAATCTTTGCCTTCAGCGTAAGAATGCACGATGCCAAGACGAACACCTCAAATTTTGTTTTGTCCGATACTACCGTTCAGGAGAATAATACCTCTTTTCCTACCGATGCAAAATTGTGCAAAAAAGTGATTGATTATTGCAACAAAATAGCCGGAAATGAAGGCATAAAACAAAGACAACGCTACACAAAAGTCAGCAAACAAATGGTGCGCAACACCTACAACGGAAAACATCCCAAGCGGGCAAAAGCGGCAAGGAAATCTCAAAGACAGCTCAAAACCATCGCCATGAGACTGATTCGTGAATTGCAACGGAATTTTAATGCAGAACAGCAAGAATTTTATAAAGATTTAATGACATTGTACACCAAGGTTGTCACACAAAAAAGAAACGATGCCGATAAAATTTACAGCATTCACAAGCCTTTTACCCGATGTATTGCCAAAGGAAAAGCGCATAGCCAGTATGAATTTGGGAATAAGGTAGGTTTGATAACCACCGCCAACAAAGGCAAGAAAATCATTCTCGGGATTAAAGCATTTTTGCAAACTCCTTACGATGGTCACACCATAGAACCACTTTTGGAACAGATGGAAACCGGTGGTCAAAAGCTCCCAAAAGAACTCGTTTACGATAGAGGTGGCAGAGGAAAATCAGAAATAAAGGGCGTGAAAATCTCCATCCCAAGCACTCCAAGAAAAAAAGACACTGCTTATCAAAAGCAGACAAAGCGCAAAAAATTTAGAACCAGAGCGGCAATAGAACCTATCATCGGACATTTAAAAACCGATTTTAGGCTGGCAAAAAATTACTTCATGGGAGAAACGGGACCACAAATCAATGCATTACTAGCTGCAACCGCTTGGAACATGAAGAAAATGATGGAACTACTGAAACAGAAAATTATTTTCTTATTTTATAAGATACAAATTATGCTGTTTTCTAATCCTGTTTTTAAAAATAAATTAAATAGTGGGTTTTGTTAAGGAACGACTATTTA
>NZ_JBNPWQ010000096.1:0-1476 GCF_050433745.1 Sphingobacterium sp. HSC-15S19 | reverse complement strand
TGTCTTGTCCTGATATAGCTTTACACTAAATTGTAAAGTATATGACAAAAAAGACTAAAGTGGATAATTCCAAGCCGTTCCAAAGAGTTGGAAGGTCTTATCCGGAAGAGTTAAAAAAGAGGCTTGTGCAAGAAGTTGAGAGTGGTCGGCTCAGTCAACGTGCTGTAGAAAGGACTTATAAAATTAATCGGAGAACAATTGACAATTGGATAACCCAATTTTCTTTACTTCCTTTGACACCTAATGGACTGATTGCAAAGCCGATGAAGGAACCAAATGAAAGCTCAAAGATAAAGCTACTATCCAAACAAGTTTTAGAATTGCAGAAAGCCTTGGAAAAAGCCAACCTAAAAATAGATGGATTAGAAACTTTAATCCAGGTTAGCGAAGAAGAACTTAAAATTAAAATAAGAAAAAAGCATGGTGCCAAACAGTCAAAAGAATGAGGCAGAGCCATTCCTATGTGAGTTTAGGAGATCTCTGTGCACTGTTTGGCGTAACCCGACAAGCTTATTATGATGCTATCCGACATGCTGAAAAAGCTACTATTGCTAATATGGTGGTGCTGACTCTGGTGAAAGAAATACGGAGTCAGATGCCAATGTTGGGAACAAGAAAACTAATGTACTTGCTGGAACCAAAGTTAGTTGAACATGGCATTAAAATGGGACGGGATCAACTTTTTGATTTACTTCGGTTTCATGGCCTGTTGATCAGACGTCGCAAGCGTATCGCACGTACAACAGATTCAAACCATGTTTTTAGAAGGTATCCAAACCTCATAAAGGAATTAATTATAACTGGCCCCGAGCAGCTGTGGGTAAGCGATATCACATATATTAGGACTCTACATGGGTTTAGTTATCTTAGTCTGATTACGGATGCCTACTCAAGAATGATCGTCGGCTATTCCTTGCATCCAACGTTAGAGGCGATTGGTTGCTTAAAGGCATTGGAAATGGCGATAACCGATTGGAAGCATTTATCTCCGTTTTACCTCATCCATCATTCCGATCGAGGTATCCAGTATTGTTGCAATGAATATACAGAAATGCTCCAGCGTTATGGCATTGCGATTAGTATGACGCAGAGTGGTAGCCCTTACGATAATGCTCTAGCTGAACGTGTTAATGGTATTCTCAAAAATGAATTCTATCCTAAGCGAGTATACCAAAATCATAAGGATGCGTCTAAAAATATTGATAAGATTATTAAAGTTTACAATTTGCAGCGCCCACATAGCAGTTTGGATTTCCAAACTCCCAAAAATGCACATTCTAAAACTGGTGAAATAAGAAAGAGATGGAAGCAATATCCTAGAAAATCGGTGGCTATAACAGCGGAAGTTTAAATCAATATTTTAGATGTGAAAAGTACTTTGTATAATTGTAAAGGATTTTCAGGATTACCAAAAAATGCTGTAAGATCTATTTAGGACTAATGGTTAAATCTGTAAAGTTTTTTCAGGACGAGACA
>NZ_JBNPWQ010000095.1:0-1510 GCF_050433745.1 Sphingobacterium sp. HSC-15S19 | reverse complement strand
AAATGAATTTTGAGAAGAGATCTGATAATGGACTTTACATATCCATATTGTTGTCATAGCCTTTATTATGGAAAGCTTTCCATAAGTCTGGAGAATCCATGAGAAAGAAGCGGTCTGTTCAGCTTGAAAATAAAACCAGAATAGATACGTATTAATTATTACTTTTGATGACATTACTCCTACAGCACCAAAGCTAACTTCGCCAGGAGATCAGGTGGTCAATTTGCCACGGAATCGCATGGTCAGTTTATCCGAAATCTACAATATACTATGAAGTGATCCGCTGGCAGTATTATGAAAAATTTCGACAACAGCTCCTTCAGGTATGGAATTTACTTGAAGATGTGTTTGACCAGCATTTACACTGTATTTTTGTTTTGCTATGAACAATATTGAAAATATTGAAATCGGTTTCGGAAGGGGGAAACCAAGATTTATAATTAATTGTTCATTATCTAAATGTACATCCGTCTAAAAATATAAAGAATGATTATTGTTCTTCACAAACCTAGAATATTCAGTTATGTTATTAAATCGAAAAATATCAATTTGGTACTTTATAAATGAGATAAAGACACAATTCATTCTGATCTCTATATTCGCCATATCGATCGGCGTGGTTGATATGCATCCGACTTTTAAAAAAGTATCCTTGCCGCTGAGTATTCCTGCTCTGATCGGAACGGCTGTTTCCCTACTACTGGCCTTTAGAACGGCTCAATCCTATGAGCGCTGGTGGGAAGCCAGAACAATATGGGGAGCTATTGTTAATGACTCCAGGAATTTACTAAGGCAGTTTATTCAATATGCTCCCGAAAGTCCCCGATACGAAATAAAAGAATTTGTGGACCGACAAATTATCTGGACTTATGCGCTGGGAGAATCGCTCCGAAAGCTGGAGTTTTCACCTAAAGTTCAGGCTTATC
Organism: Sphingobacterium sp. HSC-15S19; assembly: GCF_050433745.1. Lineage (NCBI taxonomy): Bacteria > Pseudomonadati > Bacteroidota > Sphingobacteriia > Sphingobacteriales > Sphingobacteriaceae > Sphingobacterium > Sphingobacterium sp. HSC-15S19. The sequence continues at coordinate 584 of NZ_JBNPWQ010000095.1, read as the reverse complement.
TGCATTTCCACGGGATAAAAGCCACAAATATACCCAATGCAATATTGGATAGACATTCAAATGCAATCAGACATCTCGCTTTCAGTGGAGCGATAACGGATATTCAACAGGTTCAGCTAAATGAAACAATAGGTAGGTTATGCGACAGCATGGGTAAGTGTGAACGTATTAAGAATACGGTCTTTCCCAGATCATATAGCATGATGGTACACACCTTGATCTACGTCTTTGCCGCGATTTTGCCTTTCGGGCTCGAAGATTCTCAGTTAACTATTGAGATCGTAATGACCATGATTATACCAATACTCTTTATTGCCATTGAAAAGACAGCCATCATTATGCAGGATCCTTTTGAGGGTACGCCAGTTGATACACCAATGACTTCGCTTGCACAAACCATCGAGATAAACCTTTTGGAAATGATTGGAGAAATAGATATTCCGGCAAATCCCAAAAATGATTCTTATTATGAAATGTAATATATCTGTAAACATATGTGTCCTAAATAAATTTTAGGATTGGATTTCTGTGGTACAAGCATAGCTTTTTTCATCATTTCGATATTGACCCCTATTTTTCAATCT
>NZ_JBNPWQ010000094.1:0-1642 GCF_050433745.1 Sphingobacterium sp. HSC-15S19 | reverse complement strand
AAGCTGACCCCTCAAAATTGAATTAGAATTAGGGATGCGTAGTGCGTTTAAAGCTGTTATTCAACTGCCATACTGGCTGATGTTGACCCCCTAATTTATTTTTTCAGTTCATTGCGCTGGAGCATGCTGACCCCTTAGCAAGTAGTTTTTGTTACTTAGTGATCAAACAATTCGGATCACTGATGGCTGGAAAACCAAAACGAATGAGTCAGATAAAGCAATTAATCAGATTGTACCAGAGCGGTAGCGGGATAAAAACAATCGCCCGCATCCTTGGTATGAGCAAGAATACGGTGAAGTCCTATCTCAAAAAGATGGCCGACGGCGGTTTCAATACGGAAGAACTTCTTAAACAGGAGGACCCCCTGTTGGAAAAGTCGTTCTACGCAGGGAATCCTGCTTACAAGGCAGACAAGTTTGAGTACCTAAAAAGCCGTCTTGACTATTATGAAAAAGAACTTAAGCGTACCGGAGTTACCAAGCTGCTGCTCTGGCAGGAATATATAGAAAGTGATCCCACCGGTTATAGCTATCCACAGTTCAACTATCATTTAAGGCAACAGCTTGTCTCGCGCAAGGGCAGCATGGTGCTTGAACATACCGCCGGCGATAAATTATATATTGACTTTTCCGGAAAAAAGCTCCATTATATTGACAGGTCCACTGGGGAGCTGGTCGCCTGTGAAGTATTTGTGGCCTGCCTGCCCTTTTCAGACTATGCGTTTGCAATCGCTGTACCATCTCAGCAGACCCCTGACTTTTTTTATGCACTGAGCAGCTGCCTGGAGTCTCTTGGCGGTGTACCAAAGGCCATTGTCCCCGACAATCTCAAAGCAGCGGTCATCAAGGCCGATAAATATGAGCCGGTCCTGAACCAGTCCATGGAAGACTTTGCCAATCACTACGGCACAGCTGTGGTTCCAGCACGTGCAGGCCGCCCAAAAGACAAATCATTGGTAGAAAATCAGGTAAAAATGATCTATACCCGTGTTTTTGCACCACTGAGAAACAGGCAGTTCTTTGATATCCATACGCTCAATGAAGCCATAAAGGTCTGTATGTTAAAGCACAACCAGACCCGGATGCAGCAAAAGCCATACTGCCGGGAAGAGCGGTTCTTAAGTTCCGAAAAATCAACATTGGGCGAACTTCCCAAAGAACGCTTCGAGCTGAAGAGCTACGCTGAACTCAAAGTTGGAGATAACGGACATATCTACCTGCAGCGCAATAAACACTATTACAGCGTACCCTTCGCTTATATCGGAACAAAGGTAAAGATCATTTACACACGCAATATGCTCTGGATCTATTGTCGGGGCAAACAGATTGCCTCGCACATACGCAGTTACAGGGAAAATGCGTACACCACTCTGGCGACACATTTAAAGTCCGAACATCAGGCGTATAAGAACCGCTCGCATGAAACGTACCTGACAAGGGCAAAAGCACACTCTGCGGAGTTCGCCAGACTTCTGGAGATACTCTTTGAGCGGGCGCATTATCCCGAGCAGTTATTCCGTACCTGTGACGGACTGTTCAGGCTAAAACGGGACTTCCCGGCAGAACAGTTTGACAAAGCATGTAGTTACGTACTAAAAAATAAGCTATATACCTACTACTACTTTAGGAATGTACTTGAAAA
>NZ_JBNPWQ010000093.1:0-1689 GCF_050433745.1 Sphingobacterium sp. HSC-15S19 | reverse complement strand
AAGATAAGCAGCGGGACTTGCTTTGATTGCGATAGCTCTCGCCAATTTTTATCCGCTTGTGTGTAATCGGAAAATTAAATGTAAATTTAATACAATTGATACTGGGACAAACCAATAAAAAATAAACCTATGTCAAAAGAAAGGAATGACTCAAAAATTCTGAGATTTTTTAAAAAATTAGGTCCCGGGCTGATCACGGGTGCCAGTGACGACGATCCTTCAGGAATTGAAACCTATTCACAGGCAGGTGCACAATTTGGACTTTCTACGTTGTGGACCGCTCTGCTTACTTTCCCGCTAATGGCAGCCATACAGGGTATGTGTGCGAGGATCGGTCTTGTAACATGCGAAGGGCTTACAGTGACACTAAAAAAACATTACTCAAAACCTATCCTTTATAGCATGCTACTTTTTAGTTTTCCTGCAATTACCCTCAATATCGGAGCCGATATACAGGGAATGGGAGCGGTAGCAAATATGATATGTCCTAACATACCGATATCAGTTTTTTGTATTATTATCACCGCTCTGCTTCTTTTTATCATCATAAATTATTCGTATCAGAAAATATCAATGATCCTGAAATGGCTATGTCTAAGTTTATTATTATATATAATCGTACCTTTTATGGTCGGTCAGGACTGGCTTTTGGTTGCAAAAAAAACCTTTATACCCACGATAAAATTTGATAAAGAATTTCTTTCCATCATAGTAGCAATTCTTGGGACCACAATTTCTCCTTACTTATTCTTTTGGCAGACTACAATGGAGGCAGAAGACCAGGCCCACAAAGGTGCAATAGTAGTGGACAAGCAAATATTAAGTGAAATGAAAACCGATGTAAATTTGGGAATGCTCCTGTCCAATATGGTTATGTTCTTTATGATTCTTACTACGGGAACCGTACTCTTTAATGGAGGAATTCATAAGATCGACACAGTGGATCAGGCTGCCAAAGCACTTGAACCGTTGGCTGGAAAGCTGACTTATTTCATTTTTGCTACCGGAGTACTGGGAACGGGAATGCTTGCAATTCCGGTTCTTGCAGGCTCACAATCTTATATGCTCGCTGAAACTTTCGGCTGGAAGGCGGGTTTAGATAAAAAATTCTCTCAGGCAAAACCTTTCTATGGTTCTATTATAGTTTCCCTTCTCGTAGGGCTCTCACTTGACTTTTTTGGTGTAAGCCCTATTAAGGCACTGCTTTACACAGCAATTGTATATGGATTGACAGCTCCGGTCATGATCGCAGTCATCATGCATATCGCAAATAATAAAAAGATAATGGGCAAGCATACAAACACGAGGCTTTCCAATATTCTGGGAACGATGACTTTTATATTGATGACGGCAGCAGCTGTAGGCCTAATATACTTTATGTTTTAAACATTTTTAAAAAGAAAAGCTAGACAATCTTTGTTAAATGGAAAATCAGCTAGAAATTGAAACGAAAATATTAAAGATACTTACCAATAAATATAAAAAAGATGGTGGCAATAATGGGGTTGAATTTACTGCCTTAGACCACATTCTAAATTTAAGCATACAGGATAGAAATGAATTTCTTTTTCAAATGGCAAAAGAAAAAAAGTTTTTGACCTATCCTTTTGCTAAATAATTTAGTTTTCTTATCTTTAGGTGATTAAATTTAGGTATGGTAGGCAATAAAGAAAAAGAGTTGAGTTTGTT
>NZ_JBNPWQ010000092.1:0-2035 GCF_050433745.1 Sphingobacterium sp. HSC-15S19 | reverse complement strand
TGTAATCGGTAAATCAGAATACACAACTTTTGGCAATTTAGAGTGCAGCAAAAATGGCACTAACGGTGCAGCATTTTTGGCAATAAGGAATGCAGCATAATTGGCACTAATAAATACATAGTTCATCTTTTGGGACGCGGTGTCCCAAAAGAAAAAACAAGCTTTGTCGGAGCAAAAGACAAAGTTATTTATGAACTATTATTTAAGTAAACTTATGACCTATCATGAGGTTCACAGAATGCATCGGGAAGGCATTTCGATTCGCAGGATTTCCGAACATCTCGGCCTGAACTGGCGTACTGTAAAAAAGCTTCTGAGCAAAGACGACCGAAGTTACCAAAAAGAACTGGAAGCGCCCCCTTCCAAGAAAAAGTTACTGGATCCCTACCGTGATTTCGTAAAGGAAAAGCTGTCGCTGTATAACGATACCTCAGCGGCCCAGATGCATGACTGGCTCAGGGAGCATTACCCTGACTTTCCGCAAGTCAGCCCCAAGACCGTATTCAACTTTGTTCAGGATATCCGGGCGGAGTTCAACATCCCCAAAGAAGTGAGCACCCGCGATTTCCAGATGGTCGCGGAGCTTCCCTATGGTGAGCAGGCGCAGGTTGACTTTGGTTTTTACAACATGACCACTACGCGCGGTAAGCAGAAAAAAGTACAGTTCTTTACCTTCATCCTCTCACGGAGCCGCTATAAGTTTGTTGTTTTCAGCGATGTACCCTTTACCACGGCTATGGTGATCGCTGCCCATGAAGAGGCCTTTCGGTTTATCGGCGGACTGCCCCGTGAGATCGTCTATGATCAGGACAGGTTATTTATGGTATCGGAAAACCTCGGTGACATCGTCCTGACCTCCGAGTTTTCCAGCTATGTACGCGATCGTGGCATCAAACTTCATTTCTGCCGTAAAGCCGATCCCCAGAGCAAAGGGAAAGTGGAGAATGTGGTCAAATACGTAAAGCAGAACTTTCTCTACAATAGGCCTTACCGTGACCTGGATACGCTCAACGATGAATGCCGGGCCTGGCTTTTCCGTACGGCCAACAATCTGCCCCATGGTACGACGAAACTTATCCCACTGGAAGAACTGCAACGCGAACAGCTATTGCTGGAAATGTGGTATGAAATAGCCCCGCAGACTCCGGTAAAAAAGCTTTACGCTGTCCATAAAGACAATAAAGTGTCGTATAAGGGCAATTTCTATAGTGTCCCCATCGGCACCTACAACGCGGGAACCATTAAAGTGCAGCTGAGCGAACTTGCGGGTAAGCTGCTCATCCGGGATCTCTGTGGAAAAGAAATATGCACGCACGATATATGCAGCCTTAAGGGCAAAAAAATCATACTGCGCAGCCATGGCCGGAACATGGAGCCTAAAATAGCAGAAATAGTAGATCGGATCTCCAATCTGTTCGAAGATCCGGTTAAGGCAAAGCAGTGGATACTGGCCATAAAACTTCACAAAAAGCGGTATATACGGGATCAGTTGCAGATGGTCGAGCGTACTGTAAAGGATAACAGTGCTGCACAGATATCGCGCGCGCTGGATTATGTACATGCCAACAACATCCTGAGCGCTACGGATTTTAAAGCCTATCTGGAATACATCCGCTCGGAAAAAAAGCAGGAGCCTGAGCTGGATACCAAGATCATACGGCTGAACCCTCTGAATGGAAACAGCAGTACACAACTGGATATTGAACCCCAGAAAAGTCACTTGGATGATTACGAGGCGCTTTTCGGCTGCAACTAAAACAATCACTCCCTGTCGTTGCTTCGACAGGGATATATAAATCTTATCAGGCAATAACTATGGACAATCAAAAACAACAGGTAAAACAACTCTGCGCCGACTTCAGGCTTTCAGCGATAGCTGCCGGCCTGGATGATATCTTATCGGGGGCAGAAAATGAGCAGATAGGCTATCTGGAGCTACTCTCCCGTCTTTTCAGGGCCGAGCAGCAGCACCGCCGGCAAAGGGATGAGAGCAGACGGATGAAATCTGCTTCTCTGCCAAAAAACAACGACCTAT
>NZ_JBNPWQ010000091.1:0-2141 GCF_050433745.1 Sphingobacterium sp. HSC-15S19 | reverse complement strand
AATCTGTCCATTATCGCATCCGCAAGTGTTGGCTCATCAATAAAGTTGTACCATGCTTCAATCGGTAGCTGAGAAGTTATGACAACAGAGCTATTTCCATATCGGTCTTCCAATATATCTAGCAGTGCAAGCCGAGTATCAGCGTCTATAGATTTTAACCCGAAGTCATCCAATATGAGTAACTTTTGGTTTGCAATTCCCTTTATCCATTTCAGATAAGTACCATCAAGCCTGGTCTGTACAACGGTATCCATAAAGCGGTTCATACTGAAGTATAGCGTTTTAAAGCCCAGCAGACAAGCCGACCTTCCCAGCGCACAGGCCAAAAAGCTTTTACCTGATCCTGTAGCCCCTGTGATAAGAACATTTTCTCCACGATGTATAAAAGTGCCGTCTGAAAGTCGAAGTACCTGTTCACGTGTGATGCCCCTTTCTACATTGCAGATGATCTCTTCAGGAAGAGCGTTGTACCTGAGCCGGCTGGCTTTGAGATATTTTTGGGTCCTGGTATGGTCCCGGTATTCGAGTTCGGCCTGTACCATAGATCCCAATAGTTCATGGACATCCTGGATTTCGTGTACTGGTAAGGAGGCGACTGCTTCATAGCGGCGGGCCATGCCAGTCAGGCGCATTGATCTGAGCTGTTCGATAGTTTGATCTGTGTTCATTTCTGTTGTTGATTTATGTGTCTTTTTTTTATTTGTATTCATCCGCACCCCGGATGTTCGCATGCAGCGGAATGGTGTAGCCGACAGTGGGCCGATCATCTTTTTCCAGCATGTCCATCTTGTTGTCAAGGATATTTTTTATGGACATATAATTAAAGCGGTGGCCTTTTAGCCCTCTTTGGCAGGCGGCTTCTATGCGGTCTGGATAAAGCGATGCCAGCCTGAGGAGTCCCTGACAGGCTTGATAAGATTGGTCTATGATCAGTTTGCTATCCATCACCTTTTGAAAGTATTCGCGGGTGGCAACACCGTATTTTTCTGCCCTTAAAAGATAGTCATCGGGATTCCAGGCCAGGCGCTCGCGAAAGTGGCGGTGATGGGGTGGTTCATGATTTCTGTCGGTCGTATAACCGTGTTTTTTATAGCTGCGCCTGTGAAGGGCTACACGGGTGTTTCCGATGTATATTTCAACGGTATCGGTACAATAAATAATATTTACCGTGCTCCCGATATGTTTGCTGGGCACACTGTAGAAGTGCCAGTCCTCGCCCAGTACCACATGATAATCACGTTGTACCTTTGCACGTGTATAATGCTTCATTACGAAAGAGCTAGCCGGTAATGGATTTAAGGCAGGTTTCTCGCTGCTTTCAAAAAGCTCTGTTCTACTGAAAGTTTTGCGCTGAAAGTTTTTTTGATGATGTTCCTTGAGCTGTAGGCTTATAGCAAGGTTCAGTTCGCGGATACTTTTAAAGGTCTCATTTCGGAGTGGAGCGTATATCCGTTGATAGGTTATTTTAACAGCACCTTCCACTGATGCCTTATCCCTGGGTTTTGCAGGACGTGTGGCCAGGAGCGCTATGTTGTTATGATTGGCCCATTGCTCCAACATATCGGCGAACTTTGGCTCGTAACGGTTACTGCGCACGACCCACTGTTTCATATTGTCCGACTTTACCGATAAGGGTACGCCTCCAAAATACCCAAGTGCATTGTTAAGCGCCCGCAATACCTGTGGCAAAGACGCATTAATGAGCGCCTCCACATAACTATAACCACTAAAAGGCAATACGGCGACAAGAACTGGACAGGCTATCAGCTCACCACTGTCGGTATCCAAATAATGCAGCATATCACCGGCAAAGTCCACCTGCAGCAGCCTCCCAGGCTCATGTTCAAAACGCATGGTGGCTCCCTGTTTGCGGATATGTTCCTGAAGAAGCTCACAGAATCTGGAATAACCAAACCCATCGGGATATTCATTGATATATTCCTGCCATAACAGCTGACGCGTAACTCCCACACGACGGAGTTCAGAAAATAAATAGGAAAACTGTGATTCAAGATGTATCCGACGGGGGTCTTTTTCTATCTGTTCCGCTTTGCCCGCATTAAGATAAGCCTCCAGCTCGACATCGGAAAAAAGGAGCAGTTCCGCAATACTGAATCCGCTGTCGGCGAACCGCTGCAAAT
>NZ_JBNPWQ010000090.1:0-2331 GCF_050433745.1 Sphingobacterium sp. HSC-15S19 | reverse complement strand
AGGCTATGACAACAATATGGATATGTAAAGTCCATTATCAGATCTCTTCTCAAAATTCATTTATAGCCAATTATTAATACGACTACACATAATTGCTTTCCATAACGTTAGTGTTGCATATTACAATATATCAACATAAATAGTAAAAGTTATGGAAATTCAAAATCTTATTGAACGTACTAACCAACTTTTAAAAGAGGCCAGATATTCAGGCAGTCGTATCTACACCTATAATTGGTTGTGGAAGAAAGGCATCCTTGTTTATATGCACTCAAGAGGCTTGGTTGACTACGACGAAAACGTCGGCAACGAATATATGCTGACGTGCCGTGATGGTTTCAACGTTACATTCCATCATCGCGACCTTATTAAAAGTATTGAAGTGTTGACCCATGTTTTGTTGGATAGCAATCTGGGAGGGAGAAGACAGCATGTGGTACAACATCCCTTACGGGGTGACATCGGCGCCGCCGCTATTCAGTATCTTGAATACTTGAAATCCCTGGGCTTAAATGAGAAGAAGACACTTCAGCGTTACAGAAAAACAATGAGCAACTTTATAGAATATCTACTCGAACTGGGAATAGACAATCGTTCGGGAATAACCGAAGAAGCTATAGTGAGGTATGTTGAGAGTCGCGAATATCAACAGAAGGAGTATATTGATACTACGCGCCGCTTTCTATTATTTCTCTTCCGCGAAAATATAATTGCAAAGGACTATTCCTATATGCTAAAATCACTTGGTAAAAAAATCAAGCGTGTAAAGGCCCCTTCGTTCTATGCTCCAGATGAAGTACAGAAGATAGAGACATCGATTTCCCGTTCAAGCAATATTGGAAAACGCAACTATGCTATGCTATTATTATGCTCCCGTCTAGGGCTGCGCGTCTCGGATATAGCCAATTTGAGTTTTAGCGACATAAATTGGGAAACCAATAAAATAACGCTTGTGCAATATAAGACCGGAAATCCATTGACACTTCCACTTTTACCTATAGTTGGTAATGCCATTATCGACTATGTTCGGTATGCACGCCCAAAATCCATGTCAGACAAAGTGTTTTTAAGTTGTCGTCCTCCATATGGGGCACTTAATGGAGGAGCGGTTCATGGAGCCATCTTAATTGTTTTTAAGTCTTCTGGAATCGAATTCGGGAACAGGCATCATGGAGGGCATGCATTGAGATTCAGTCTGGCGCAAAGAATGCTGGACAAATCCACGCCAATCTCAATTATATCGGAAACACTGGGTCACTCCGAAGCAGATACAACAAGAACCTATGTCCGGATAGACCTGTCACATATGCTGGGATGCGTACTAGATGTTCCGGAATCCAGCGATTGCTTTTATACGCAGAGAGGAGGGTGGTTCTATGACTGATCCATTTGACTATCGGGGAGTATTGGCTCCTTATATGAAAGCCCTGATCCGGATCAAAGAATCCTGTGGGTCCACCGTGCTATCAACCAAATGGACTTACAAAGAGTTTGACGAGTTCACCATAATATATGGTTTATCAAATCCAGTTATCACGAAAGATCTGATAGGTGCCTGGGCAAAGTCCAGGGAAAATGATTGTAGTAGAACATTCTATGGAAAATGCTCCCGTCTGGCCCAACTGGCGAAATACATGAATGAGCACGGGGTTAAATCATATATCATGCCTTTGCCAAAATGTACGAACGATCGTGGTTTTGTACCCTATATCTTCACTGAAGAGCAGATGCTGGCCATATTCCGGGAATCTGACGGGCTTCAGCGAGGAAGCCATCGAAAAGATGATCCAATTATATCCCTACCCTGTCTTTTTCGACTTTTATATAGTACAGGCCTAAGAATCACAGAAGCAACCTCGCTGCGAAACAAGGATGTGGATCCCGACAGGAATGTATTAAGGGTTGGCACTTGGGGCAATACTAAAAATGGAGAAGAACGCCTGGTTCCCATATGCAGCTCTTTAAAGGAGGCCCTTCTGAAATATTTACATTACAGGAGCATGCTCCCCGTAAAAGGCGTTACTGATAGCGAACGTCCATTCTTCATTAAATTGAATGGTACAGCCGTGTCTTCCGCCAACGCATACAACTGGTTCAAAAAGGTATATACGAAATGTGGAATTGCATATAAAGGTGAATGCTTTGGTCCTCGGGTGCATGATATAAGACACACCATGGCAACGCATTCTCTTGCAAAAATGATAAGAAAAGGGCTTGATGTGTATACTGCCCTTCCATTACTGGCTGCTTGTCTGGGACACAAGTCTCTTACATCCACCGAAGAATATGTGAGACTCACCTGCAACGAATATCCCGAACTATTGGAAATGT
>NZ_JBNPWQ010000089.1:0-2444 GCF_050433745.1 Sphingobacterium sp. HSC-15S19 | reverse complement strand
TGTTAATTCTCACTAAAATACCCCCATATATTCTCACTAAAATGCCCCCACCTTAAGTTTTTAATTAAGGTTTAACTTGTCGGAGTATTAAAGTCCGACATTATGTATAAAGTGGCAATGTATAATACGATAAAAACACTGCTGTCCCACGGGAAATCCATACGGGAGATAGCCTCAGAACTTGGGATGTGCCGCAAGACCGTTTCCCGGATACAGAAAGCCCTTGAGCGTGGCTTAGAGGAACCTTTGCCCCAGGTAAGACCAAAGCTGCTGGATGATTATCTCGATGACATTCAGGTATATAAGGAAATGGGGCTGAGCGCGATACTTATCCACCAGCGCCTGCATGAGCAGCACGGTTTAGATGTATCTTACCCCAGTGTTGCCAGAAGTATCGAGCGATTAAAGAAGCAGGAGGTTTTTGTGCCGCTGCACAGCGATCCGGGAGAAGAAGCACAGGTAGATTTCGGATATATGGGTACTTTCCGCAGGAATGGCCGCCCTGTTAAAGTATGGGTGTTTTCCATGGTTCTCTCCCATAGCCGCTACAGCTTTTATAAACTGGTGACCAGCCAGCGGGTGGACGAATTTCTGGACTGCCATATCAAAGCTTTCGAGTATTTTGGGGGTGTTCCGCGTACTGTCAAACTTGACAACCTGAAATCTGGGGTGATCACTCCGGATCTTTATGAACCGGAGCTCCAGCGCAGGTATGCTGAATTTCTTTCCTACTACAGCTGTGCAGGAATTGCGTGCAGGCCACGCCGTCCACAGGATAAGGGCAAAGTTGAATCATCTATCAAATATGTAAAAAACAATTTTTTAAAGGGCTTCGATGGCAATAGCTATGAAGATCTGCTGTGCGGTCTTAAGGTCTGGAACGAAGAGACATGCAATAAGCGCGTACACGGAACCACGCGCCGTATCCCGCTTGCCGTATTTGAGCAGTATGAAAAGCATGCACTGCTTGCATTGCCCCCGGTGCGATATGAGATCCTGGAGGTCGGATCCAGAAAAGTCACCCGGCTGGCACACGTGAGCTACCGCCATAATTACTATTCGGTGCCCGCTGCCTATGCGGGCAGGACCGTCAGGCTCGAAAGCAACGGTACCTGCCTAAAAATATTTGACGGCAGCACACGCATAGCACTCCATCAGGTAAGCGCACAGATGGGTATGTACGTTTCTCTGGAGGAACACCGTCCGGATTATAAAAAGAATATCAGCAGAGAAGAATATAAGCGGCTGATGGGAAGTATCGGACCTTCTGCACTGCTCTTCTTTGAACATCTTCTGGCAGAAGTCCCTACCCACTGGAGCCCGATGACCCGCGGGATACTTAACTTAAAAAAGCGGTTTACCGACGTGCAGATCGACCTGTCATGTAAACGCGCGCTCCATTACAGAGCCTTCAGCTACCAGCAGGTCAAACGGATCTGCGAGAACAAGCTCTACAAGCAAAATTACGAGGAAATGGTTCCTATGGTGTATTCCAGCGAATACGAACACGAACTCGGGCTATACGACAGATTAACAAACTGAAATAAATAATATGGAAACATTATTAGCAAATTTACGCCAGCTAAAATTGGCCACGATGGCCCAGAACCTTGAAATGAGGAACAGGCATGCCCTGGAAAAACAGATCAGCTACCTTGAATTTCTGGAGCTGCTCATCGAAGATGAAACAGTAAAAAGACAGTCCAATGGCTATCAGTCCAGACTGAAGGAATCCCGTCTGGATACGCAAAAGATCCTGGACTGTTATGACCTGAGTTACCAGCCGGACCTGGACAGAAGGCTATTGTTTGACCTGGCTTCCTGCCGGTTCATAGAACAGCGCTCCAACGCTATATTCATGGGGAAACCCGGTGTCGGAAAAACCCACCTGGCCCATGCGATCGGGCTCGAAGCGGTCAAAAGAGGTAAAAAAGTACTGTTTGTACACACAAATGAAATGGTCGAAAGACTGTTCGCATCAAGGGCAGACGGAAGTTACCAGTCCGTATTGCAGCGTTATCTAAAGCCGGACCTGCTGATACTTGATGAGCTGGGCTTCAAAAAAATGCCGCAGAACAGTCTGGAAGATTTCTTTGAGATCGTTCGCAGGAGGTACGAAACCGGGTCTATGATCATCACCACAAACCGAAACTTTGAAGACTGGGGAAACCTCTTCGGTGACAGGGTAATTGCTTCTGCTATTATAGATAGGATTGTCCATCATGCAACAATTGTAAAACTTAATGGGAACAGCTATCGCGTAAAAAATCTTATCGAACTACAGGATCTTTTTCCTGGTGAAGATACCCCAAGGACTAGAAGAGGACGGCCTCGAAAGCAGGAAAACGAAATCTCAGATGATCAGGATAATGAATGATTTTTTTTGCATATTAGTGGTGGCATTTTAATGAGAATCAGTGGGGGCATTCTGATGAGAATTAACA
>NZ_JBNPWQ010000088.1:0-2479 GCF_050433745.1 Sphingobacterium sp. HSC-15S19 | reverse complement strand
CAGATTGAAAAATAGGGGTCAATATCGAAATGATGAAAAAAGCTATGCCTGTACCACAGAAATCCAATCCTAAAATTTATTTAGGACACAAGTGAAGTAATATATAAATATACATTATACCCTAACTCACTTAAATTTCAAATGAATTTAGGAGAAAAATTTTGGCGGCTGCCAGATAGTACCTGAATACTGGGAGAAAAAGCTACAATCCCACATTCTCATTTTTTTCTTTAAGAATAACTGTATTGGAACGTGCAATTCAGGAACATTAAAACTGAAGGAAACAACTGAGATACTACAGCATGTGCACTGGCAAAAGGGTGTACAATAATCGTCCTTGTCCTTGTCATGTCTATGGCTAGTTTCATTCGCGTATTTGGAAAGAGCTTCACAACTATTATTAATATCCCCACAAGGCACTGTAAAGAGTGCTAAGATATAAAATAACAATATAGCTGCTTTCCATCTCATATTTAAAACAAAAGTAATAAAAAAACTCCTTTCTTATTAATTTTGAATAAAATTATACTTACTATGCTTAAGTATTAGCAACACTATTTTTTATTGAGACCTTATATAATCTCTTATTTCATTTTTGTTTGCAAAGCCTTATAAAAATAGCTTTTTAATAAATTAGTCATGTACGTTAATGTCTTGCTGCCTCTTTGATTCAATTTGAAAAGTTGTATGCGACAGTTTAAAATCCTTTGTAGCCCTATCATTTAAAGCAGCAAGGATAATATCTGTATCCATTTTACTGTGCACCAAAACATGAGAACTCATAGCGTTGACGCCTGATGTGAGAGACCAGACATGGAGATCATGTATTTCTATTACGCCATCCACTTGTTCAAGTGTATTTCTCAGTTTTTCTATATCGACATCCTTTGGGGTGCTCTCCAACAAGACATTTATAGCTTCTTTCAAAAGTTTCCAAGTCCTAGGGAAAATAAGTAAGCCAATAGCAGCGGAAATGAGAGGATCGGCATAATACCAATCTGTAATCAGCATGATAATACCCGCAATCATCACCCCTATTGATGTTAACCCGTCAGATAAAACCTCAAAATAAGCACCTTTCATATTCAAACTTTCAGATGAATCTTTTCGTATGATTATGATTCCTATTATATTTACTATAAGGCCAATTCCCGCGACTAACATCATGCTGCCACTCTGTACCTTGGGAGGATCCATAAATCGCTGCCAAGATTCGAAAAGAACATAAATTGAGATAGCAAGCAGTACGACAGCATTTATAACTGCAGCCAATATCTCTGTTCTAAAATATCCAAAAGTCTTTTTAGAATTGGCTTTTCTTTCGCCAATCTTAATAGCAATAAATGACAAAAAAAGTCCAGCTACATCCGTAAACATGTGTGCTGCATCTGCCAACAAGGCTAGACTTTTTGTCAATATACCTCCTACGACCTCTGCAATTAAATAGGTTCCACTTAATCCTAAAACGATTAGTAGATTCCTTTTATGCCTACTGGATGCAGAAGGCTCTTTATAAGTTTGCTCCATAAAATATTTACCAATAATAAAATAGTACAATTTAACTGACAAGCAACGGCATTAAGAACACTTTGGAAATTAATTGATACAGAACTTAATATTCAACTGCTAATTACCACTAACAAATTCTTTCTATTTATATGTACATAAGTGACAATTGTTAAAATCAAATAATTCAAATTTCAGTATTTTTTATAAAAATGTGCTACAAATAATTTTAGCGATAGTATGTTCCTTAAATATAACTAATATCTTTTTCGTGGTCAATTTTTATACAAATTTTAAAATATAGACAAACGAGTCAAGATAATATGCTATATGAATGAAAATTAATTATAGTTCCACGATCCGAATAGCAAAGCCACCGCCAGGTGCAGACCTTTGTTTTAATTTACTTTTATTATTTATTTTAAGCTTTTTTATCACATAAGCCTGGGGATTGGTTTTGTAATGAGCATCTGGAGCATCAGCGTAGATCGTAGCTTCATATTTTTTGCCCGTTGTTAAAAAACCAAAATCCAAGATAGATTCATGTCCTTTCTCCCCGCTGACATTCCCGACAAACCATTCATTTTTACCTTTTGATTTACGGGCTATCGTTAGGTATTCTCCCGGTTCTGCTTCGAGATATAGGCTACTGTCCCAATCGACGGCAACATCTTTGATAAACTGAAAAGCATCGATAAAACGCTCATAATTCTCAGGGAGGTCGGCTGCCATCTGCAATGGACTGTACATGGTCACATACAATGCCAGCTGGTTGGCTAAAGTAGAATTGACATGGGATGTATTCTTAGGATTGATCTTTTGGATGTCCATCTCAAAGATGCCCGGTGTATAGTCCATCGGTCCACCGATAAGCCGCGTGTTAATTCTCATCAGAATGCCCCCACTGATTCTCATTAAAATGCCACCACTAATATGCAAAAAAAATCATTCATTATCCTGATCATCTGAGATT
>NZ_JBNPWQ010000087.1:0-2536 GCF_050433745.1 Sphingobacterium sp. HSC-15S19 | reverse complement strand
TCGTCCGAAAAAACAAGTTTTGATGCATTCATTAAAATATGAACGCTAATTGAAGACAAATATGATGGTATTACCACCAAAAGTGGGGAAGAACCGGAAAATGACCATGGTATTTCGGACGAAACTGACCAGTTGTCGCCGTTAGTTTGGGAGCTGTAGCTGTAACCATATTTTTGGGGAAGAATAACCCTAAGATTATGGCCAACACGACGATCAGCATGAACAAAATAAGACAGATACTGAGACTTCATGATCATGGACGTAGCAAACAGGCTATCGCCATACAGGCGGGCGTATCGCGCAATACCGTAAAGAAGTACCTTAAGTTCTTTCAGCAGAGCGGGTTTACCTTTAAAGAAGTGAACACACTAGGAGATAAAGAGCTGGAAGACCTGTTCGGCAAGAGCAACGAACGCAAGCCCGACAAACGCCTTCAAGCTCTGCAGCGCTGCCTTCCCCATATTGACAAAGAGCTCAAACGCCCCGGGGTCACCCGAAAACTGCTGTGGGAAGCCTACATGAAAGAATTTCCCGAAGGGCTACAGTATACCCAATTTTGCTTTTATTATAATCAATGGAAAGCTATTGTAAACCCCGTTATGCATCTGGACCATAAAGCCGGAGATAAGGTTTATATTGACTTTGCCGGGAAAAAGCTACAGGTCGTTGATGCCTCCAGCGGAGAGATCCAGGACGTGGAAGTATTCGTCGCCATTCTTGGAGCCAGCCAGCTCACCTATGTCGAAGCAGTCCGGGATCAGAGCAAAGAAAGCCTGATATGCGCCTGTGAAAATGCCCTCCATTACTTTGGAGGTGTTCCTGCCGCTATCGTGCCGGATAACCTGAAAGCAGCGGTCACCCGTAGCAATCGTTATGAACCCACATTGAACGAGACTTTTTCGGACTTTGCTGACCATTATCAGACCAGCGTGCTACCGGCCAGGGCCAATCGTCCCCGTGACAAGGCACTGGTGGAAGGAGCCGTAAAGATCATATACAACAGGATCTACGCCCCATTGCGCAAGAACACCTATCATACATTGCAGGAGCTCAATGCCGCAATCCGCTATCAATTGGAACTCCATAACAATTACCTGCTCAAAGGGCGCAGTTATAGCCGTCGGACGCAGTTTGAAGAGATTGAACGCGCTTCTCTGGGCGGACTTCCCATATCACGTTACGAGTTCAAAAAACTCCACTATGCTACCGTGGCCAAAACCGGGCATATCTGTCTTGGTGAAGACCGCCATTAGCGTGCCATATCGTTTTATTGGTAAAAAGGTGAAAATGCTCTATTCACACACCCGGCTTGAGGTATTCTATCATTATGAGCGTATTGCCATACATATCAGGGATAAGGCCGCTTATGGATATACAACCGACAAGACACATCTAGTCTCTTCCCACCGCTTTGTGAGCGAATGGACACCGGAACGCTTCTTGGAATGGGCGGAGTCCATAGGTGATGATGTGAAAATGTACATTCAGGGAATATTGGAACGTAAACAGCATCCAGAACAGGCCTATCGGTCGTGTTCCGGTATACTAAGCTTTCAAAAAAAAGTTGGCAGCGAACGTCTGGCAAAAGCATGTGGTCGGGCACTGAGTTACGGTATCTATAGCTATAAGACCGTGCAGACGATCCTTGCCAACAGGATGGACGAATACCAGGACAGCCCCTTTGCGGATGAACTGCCAATGCCGGAACACGGCAATATCAGAGGAGAGGAATATTATAAATAATAACATAAACAGTAATCGGAATGAATACCAACACACTTGAAAAATTACGGAAACTAAAGTTCCATGGCATGTACCATGCCTTCAAAAATTGTCTGGAAAGCGGGCGCTACGATCAGTATACAGGAGATGAACTGCTCGCTCAGCTTGTCGATGCAGAATGGGATGACCGGCACAACAGGCGTATAGCAAGACAGATCTTTTATGCCAAGTTCCGCTACAAGGCGGCTGTTGAAGATGTCAATTATGAAGCCTCGCGCAATATTGACCGAAATCTGATGAACAGGCTGGCAGACTGTACCTTTGTCCAGCGGAACGAAAACCTGCTGATCACAGGAAGCACCGGCATTGGCAAGAGCTATATAGCAACCGCGCTGGGCTATCAGGCATCGGGTATTATATGCGAGTACCCCAAAACTCTTTGCCAGACTTAAAATGGCTAAGGCAGATGGAACTTATATCAAGGAAATTGCAAAACTTGAACGGCAGCAGCTGCTTATATTGGATGACTTCGCCATACAGCCCTTCGATGCGCAAAGCAGGGCTGCCTTGATGGAAATTATTGAGGACAGACATGGTAAAACCTCTCTGATCATCACTTCTCAGCTACCGGTTAGCGCCTGGTATGACGTGATAGGTGATAAAACCATTGCCGACGCGATATTGGATCGTATAGTTCATGATGCGCATAGAATGGAAATGAATGGCTATGACAACAATATGGATATGTAAAGTCCATTGAAAGGTACATTGATTCACAGAGCATTGCGTTACGGCTTTACATTTGGACTTTACA
>NZ_JBNPWQ010000086.1:0-3127 GCF_050433745.1 Sphingobacterium sp. HSC-15S19 | reverse complement strand
TATAATTGTAAAGGATTTTCAGGATTACCAAAAAATGCTGTAAGATCTATTTAGGACTAATGGTTAAATCTGTAAAGTTTTTTCAGGACGAGACATACGGTGCATATTCCGCACCATACTACACCACCATTCCGCTCCAAAGTACACCAGTGATTCCGCTGCAAAATACACCACTTTGGTGTAAATTTTTAGCAGCCTAATTATAAGTTGGCGGTCTTTTAGACTGTTCTAGAAAGACTGCCATTCCGACACAAAGTGCACCAATAATTCCGCGGCAAACTACACCACTGGATATTTAAGAAAAAAAGATTGCTAAGTTGGGCCTGTATTAGACCTAACGATATGGCAAACAGACCTCTAAATATGCAGAAGATAAGACAGATATTGCTGTTTTTGGAACGTGGCTTTTCCCAGCGTTCCATCGAAAGGGAGACCGGTATCAATAGACGCACCATCGCAGGTTATTTGCAGCGGTTCGCCGACAGCGGATTCAGTATTGCGGAACTGCTCCTTTTTTCCGATGCCGAGCTGGAGGCCTATCTTAATGCGGGCAAAGCGGAACAGATAGAAAAAGATCCCCGCCGGATACATCTTGAATCGCAGTTTTCCTATCTATTTTCCGAACTCCGTCGTGTAGGTGTTACGCGTCAGCTGTTATGGCAGGAATATATCATTGAATATCCCGATGGCTTTGGCTATTCCAGATTCTGTGAACTTCTACAGGAACATATCCGCAAACAGGGAGCCACCATGCGTTTTGAACATGAGCCCGGGAAGCTGCTGCAGGTAGACTTTGCTGGTGATATGCTGCATTATGTGGATACCGACAGTGGTGAACTGATAGCCTGTCCTGTTCTGGTGGCCGTATTGCCTTTTAGCGGTTATAGTTATGTGGAAGCGCTCATTAATGCATCCCTGCCGCAGGTATTGCGGGCGCTTAACAATGCCCTTGGCTATTTTGGAGGTGTACCCTTATCGGTAAAGTCGGACAATATGAAACAGTGGGTCGTGCGCAGTAACCGTTACGAACCAAAGTTCGCCGATATGCTGGAGCAATGGGCCAATCATAACAACATAGCGCTCCTGGCCGCACGTCCTGCAAAACCTAGGGATAAGGCATCAGTGGAAGGTGCTGTTAAAATAACCTATCAACGGATATACGCTCCACTCCGGAATGAGACCTTTAAAAGTATCAGCGAACTGAACCTGGCGATAGGTCTACAGCTTAAAGAGCACCATCAGAAAAACTTCCAGCGCAAGACTTTCAGCAGAACAGAGCTTTTTGAAAGTAGTGAGAAACCGATCTTAAATCCGTTGCCGGAAAATTCTTTCATAATGAAACACTATACGCGTGCAAAGGTGCAACGTGATTATCATGTGGTACTGGGTGAGGACTGGCACTTCTACAGTGTACCTTCCAAGCATATAGGAAGCACGGTAAATATTATTTATTGTACCGATACCGTTGAAATATACATCGGAAGCACCCGTGTAGCCCTTCACAGGCGCAGCTATAAAAAACACGGTTATACGACCGACAGAAATCATGAACCACCACATCACCGCCACTTTCGCGAGCGCCTGGCCTGGAATCCTGATGACTATCTTTCAAGGGCAGAAAAATACGGCGTTGCCACCCGGGAATACTTTCAAAAGGTGATGGATAGCAAACTGATCATAGACCAATCCTATCGGGCCTGTCAGGGACTCCTCAGGCTGGCATCGCTTTATCCAGGCCGCATAGAAGCCGCCTGCCAAAGAGGGCTAAAAGGCCACCGCTTTAATTATATGGCCATAAAAAATATCCTTGACAACAAGATGGACATGCTGGAAAAAGAAGACCGGCCCACTGCCGGTTATAGCATTCCGCTACACCGGAACATCCGGGGGGCTGATGAATACAAATAAAAACAGACACATAAATCAACAACAGAAATGAACACAGATCAAACTATCGAACAGCTCAGATCAATGCGCCTGACTGGCATGGCCCGCCGCTATGAAGCAGTCGCCTCCTTACCGGTACACGAAATCCAGGATGTCCATGAACTATTGGGGTCTATGGTACAGGCCGAACTGGAATACCGTGACCATACCAGAACCCAGAAATATCTCAAAGCCAGCCGGCTCAGGTACAACGCTCTTCCGGAAGAGATCATCTGCAATGCAGAAAGGGGCATCACACGTGAACAGGTGCTCCGACTTTCAGACGGCTCTTTTATACATCGTGGAGAAAATGTTCTTATCACAGGGGCTACAGGCTCAGGTAAGAGCTTTTTGGCCTGTGCGCTGGGAAGGTCGGCCTGTCTGCTAGGCTTTAAAACGCTATACTTCAGCATGAACCGCTTTATGGATACCGTTGTACAGACCAGGCTCGATGGTACTTATCTGAAATGGATAAAGGGTATTGCAAACCAAAAGTTACTCATATTGGATGACTTCGGGTTAAAATCTATAGACACTGACACTCGGCTTGCACTGCTAGATATATTGGAAGACAGATATGGAAATAGCTCTGTTGTCATAACTTCTCAGCTACCGATTGAAGCATGGTACAACTTTATTGATGAGCCAACACTTGCGGATGCGATAATGGACAGATTGACAGCTTCCGCACACAGACTATCGCTACAGGGGAAGTCTTTGAGAAAGAAAAAAAATCATTAAGTTTGAAAAGTTAATACAATCCAGTTGTAAAATAGCTCGGGTTATTGGTCACTAAATCTGGTGTACTTTCGTCCGGAATCCGTGGTGTACTTTTGTCGGAATATTCATTACGGGAATGGACCGTTTTTTTGGTTGCTGGAAATGGACGCAGGAACTGCGGCAACGGATTATCAAAGAAACAGGACTTCCCATCAGTTTTGGACTTTCGGTCAACAAAACAGTTTCAAAGATCGCTACCGGTCAGGCCAAACCCTGTGGCGAAAAGCATGTCAACAGCGGAACAGAAAAAGGATTTCTGGCGCCATTGTCCATCCGAAAAATACCGATGGTAGGAGAGAAGTCCTTTACACTACTCCGCAACATGGTGTAATCGGTAAATCAGAATACACAACTTTTGGCAATTTAGAGTGCAGCAAAAATGGCACTAACGGTGCAGCATTTTTGGCAATAAGGAATGCAG
>NZ_JBNPWQ010000085.1:0-3139 GCF_050433745.1 Sphingobacterium sp. HSC-15S19 | reverse complement strand
ACCCAAAATCTAAACATCACTGCTATTTTGTTTGGTGGACTAATCCAAAAAAAAAAAAACAACTTAAGGACACCCTTCGGGGGGGGGGCCCTTCAACACCCCCCCCCCCCCACCTGTATCTGTACTATCGCAGACGTCAAACGTGTTTTAGAATATCTAAAAGTTTATCTAAATTTATTTTTCTATCACTTTTTTAGATAAACTTAAGTCGTTATAAAACAAATAATTACAAAAATTACCACATAAAATATCTATCTTGAGTTTATCTAAGTTTATTTTTCTTTATCATTTTTAGATAAACTTAGCAACCATCTTGGAAAGCGATGCGTTCCAAGATTTTCGATGGTTTTATCCTTTTTAGACATCGCATAAACAATATTTCGAATCTTGTTCTGTTTCTTTTTTTCATCCAATACCGAGGGAAGAATATCTAAGATTAAATCGCCGATCTCCTGTTTTGAAGCTTGCCCATATTTTTCCAAATATTCAAGAATCATCTTTTTATAGTGTTCATCCTTAAAGCCTCTTTGTTTTATATAAATAGCTTTTTCGCCCGTAACGCCCGCGACGACAGTAGAAATGTGAAAATTCGGCTTACGCCCTTCAATAAGATTTTTTCTTCTTAATAGCTTAATCTCAATATCTGACAATCTCTTTTGCTTAGCAACCTTATGTATATATCGGTGCATAACGGGCCATTCGTATCGGCGATATAGGTCCAATTGTATCGGTGATTGCGGGCCAGTTTAAACAAAGTATTATTTTGCAGAGCACTAACTCTGTAAGATATGGCTGGTCACCGCATAGATATGTTAGATATTCAACGTATAATTCAATTAAAAGCCCGTGGGGAGAGTAATCGCTCCGTCGCCAGGTTGCTGGGCATCAACCGAAAGACAGTCAATGAATATGTACTTCATCTGAAGGCAAGGGGAAAAGATTTTTCCGAACTGGAAGATCTAGATGAAACGTCGCTTGCGTCCGTATTGCCCCAGCCGAAAGTATTCATTAAACCGGATGCGTACCAGGAACTGTCCGATATGTTTCCAGCATTCAAGCGCTCTATGCAAAGTTCTGGATTTACTTACCTCAACATCTGGGAACAGTACCGTGAGCGTTATCCGCAGGGTTACGGTTACACACAATTCAAGGAACATGTTCAGAAAGCTTTTGCAGTGCAGCACGCCACTATGCATATTGATCATAAGATGGGCGAAAAGCTCCTTGTTGATTATGCTGGCGACCGTCTCAATCTGACAGACAGAGCGTCAGGCGAATTGCATCCGGTAGAACTTTTTGTTTGCGTTCTTGCCGGCAGTGGGTACACCTATGTTGAGGCTAGCGAAAGTCAGGGAAAAGCATCTTTTCTGGGCAGTATGAGGCGTGCCCTAGAGTTCATAGGTGGTGTCCCAAAGCTGATCATCACCGACAATCTAAAGTCTGCGGTCACCCGTTCCCATCGTTATGAACCGGAGCTGAACCGTGACTTTAAGTTGTTTGCATTGCATTACGGAACAGCCGTAATAGCCACACGAGCCTATAAACCCAAAGACAAGGCATTGGTTGAACATGCCGTCAGGCTGGTTTATCAACGTATCTGTTTTCATCTGAAAGACCGGGTGTTCTTCGATCTGCATTCCCTCAATGTGGCGATCCGTCCTTTGCTGGAGACATATAACCAGCGAAAGTACCAACTAAAGCAAACTAGCCGTGAACAGTTGTTCCTAGAGCACGAAAAGCTTCTTCTATCCCCATTGCCGGCACAGCCTTTTACATTATTGGTACACAGGTCTGCTACTGTACAGAAGAACTATCATATCTTTCTCAGTGATGACCGCCATTACTACAGCGTACCATACCAGTATATCGGTAAAAAGGTTGATGTACGCTACAGCGAGATCTCCGTGGAGATCTATCACCAGAGCAAACGGATAGCCTCACATATCAGAAGCCGTAAAAGTGGAGGTTATACCACCCATAAGGGCCACATGCCCGATAACCATCGCTTCATGCAGGAATGCAGTGTAGAGAGCTTTCTTTACTGGGGGAAGTCCCAGGATACGATGATCCACCGTTATCTGGAAGAAGTATTCGCCAGGCGCCCCCATCCTGAACAGGCTTTTCGATCCTGCTGGGGTATACAACGTCTGGGAAAGACATACGGCATAGAGCGCCTAAAAAGGGCTTGCCACCGTGCCATGGCATTTGAGCAGTATGGTTACAAAATACTGGAATCCATCCTTAAACAGGGACTCGATACCCAGGACTTAGCGGAAGAACCTCCTGCGCTGCCAGTTCATGAAAACCTGCGGGGAGCAACTTATTATTCTTAACATAAACAGATATATGAACGTACAACAAACCATTGAAAAAATGAAAGAGCTGCGACTGCATGGCATGTTACTGGCCTATCGCAGCGGTATCGAATCACAGGGACATCTACAGTTGACTCCTGATGAGCTACTTACCATCCTGGTCGACGCCGAATGGCAGGACCGCTCCAACAAAAAAGTTGCCCGGCTGACTCAGGCGGCAGCTTTCCGTTATCAGTCAAATCTGTCCGATATTGATTATCAGGCCTCTCGAGAACTGGACCGCGACCTACTGACAAGGCTCTCCTGCTGCCAGTTCATCCAGCAGAAGGAGAACATCCTCATAGTAGGGCCGACTGGTGTGGGTAAGAGCTATGTAGCATCTGCTTTGGGCCATCAGGCCTGCGCTATGGGGTATCGGGTGGCTTATTATAATACGGCTAAGCTATTCGCAAGACTCCATTCGGCCAGAGCAGACAACTCGCTTTTCAAAGAAATCGCACGAATCGAAAAACAGGATCTTTTGATCTTGGATGACTTTGGTCTGCAGAGCTTGGACAAACCACAGAGAGATCTACTCATGGAGATCATTGAGGATAGACACAATAAGAAGTCTACAATAATCGCCTCTCAATTGCCTGTTAGTGCATGGTACGAAGTTATTGGGGAAGGAACTATAGCGGATGCGATACTGGACAGACTCGTGCATGGTGCACACAGATTGTCTTTGTCTGGCTATGACAACAATATGGATATGTAAAGTCCATTGAAAGGTACATTGATTCACAGAGCATTGCGTTACGGCTTTACATTTGGACTTTACATAA
>NZ_JBNPWQ010000084.1:0-3307 GCF_050433745.1 Sphingobacterium sp. HSC-15S19 | reverse complement strand
TATCATGGCGGTGTGTTATAATTTTGCAATTTAAATATAGCAACTTTGCTATATCCAAACACCGCCACTTTTTAAACGTTTAGGACGCAAGTGATACATTACCTTCAACTTCTAAAACAGAAAGTAAGTAATTGTCGCTTGAACATGCTTTGCTTAAACCTTTTTTAAAGAGATTTATTTCTTTTTCGTAATTAGAATGATTTAACAACAAGTGATCTAAATTTTGTCTAATATTTTCTTCACTAACACTCTTTATACTTCCTGCTAAACCCAATTTTTTATAATGCAGTTTTTTTGAATTACCGATTTGATCTACAAAAAGAGGGTAAGCTAACATAGGAACATTAGCTTCAATACTTTCCTTGATAGAGTTTAAACCCGCGTGTGTTATAAATAATTTAGTAAAGTTTAAAACGTATCTTTGTGGCACATAATTGAATATTGAAATATTGCGCAGAGACTCGAATGCATCATTAGACCAAGGCACTTTACCACAAGAAAAAATAGTTTGAAAACCTTCATAATGATCAAGGACCTGATCTAATAATGTCAAAAAATTTAATATTTCCGAATACATTTTGTTACCAAATAGGGTTCCAAATGATACATAAATTATTGTTTTGTTACTTTTTAATATTTTATCGAGGGCCTCATCAACGTCTAAACTGGTTCTTTCTTCTGCTTCCTTAAAAGAATTGAGGTAGAATTGTTGTTGATTTTGCTTTTTGTTGAAAAATTCCAATTCCAATGGAGCCATAATTAATGTGGGAATATTGGTGATTGTGAGGTGCATGTAATTCTTTTTATTCAATCGATAAACCGAAGGTAAACCTGCTTTGGAAATTTCAGTAGCAAGGGAACTTATATTATCATTGCCTAGATATTTAAGCTTCATTAAAAACCGTTTACATTTTGTAAGATATTTCCTTTGTAAAAACTCTAACTTAATTCTAAATTTTTGATTTGGATATAACTTGCTGTTCAAATAAGGCGTATTTGTGTCATCAATTGATGATAACATAGTTTCTAAATAAAAAAAACGTATTCCCAATGATTTTATTAATGGGTAAATAAGAATAAAATCAGACCCGGCAAAAGTATCTGCAATGATAATATCTGGAGAAATATTTGTAACGACCTCAAATAGCTCCTTTTTCCTACTATTAATAAAAACACCTAACAAATTGTCTCTAAAGCGATCAGAGAAACTATAAGTTATGTTATCATTACTTAGGGCTTCTTCATCATAATACTCTACGATCGGATTCGTAATTGCGGGATAATATGTAAATCCTCTTGAGATAACATTCTGAGCCATCTTACTATCAATAAAATAGTATACTTCATAACCGCTTCTTTTTAATATATCAGCAATTCGATTTCCACCATTTAAATGGCTTATTGACGGATACTGAATAAATAATGCTTTTTTTTTCATATTACATAGATTCAATTAAGTAATTCCTATCACAATATTTATTGATAGGATTCTCATTGACTGATAATAAAATAATAGATCTGTCTTCAGTCATATTTTTAAGAAGCTCAATACAATATTTCTCCTGTTCCCCGTCTAAGTCTATAAATATATCATCTACCAATATGATTGCAGAATTTGCATAGACTGCTCTTAAAACCGAAATAATATGTTTTTCAGCTCGGGATAATTCTGCTCCATCATCGCTTACAGTAGTATGATAACCACTTGGCATATGTCGGAAAAATAAATCTAAATGAGTTTTAGAGAGAAACGCTCTCACTTTTTCAGGACTATACATCGAATCGTAAAAGGTAATATTTTCAATTATGGAACCTTTAAATATTTTTGGCTCCTGTGGTACCAAGGTTATTATGCTTTTCCAATGTTGTAAAGAAATTGTAGAAATAGCTTTACCATTGACCAAAACCTCATTCATCTCATCACATTCATCCTCTCGAATCAATATTTTACAAATCTTTCTTTTTTCAAAGCTATTGTCACATACAACACCTATCATTTCGTCTTTATAAATAGTAAGTGATATTTCCTTAATTTGACTGCCTTTTTCGGATGGATTGTTGAGAGGTAAATTTGATATTTGTAGGCTATTAAATTGGTCTCTATTAATTACATTTCCCGTTGGCACACCTCTCAAATAATATAATTTATTAAAAAAATGATCGGAAATATGTAAAGAAAACAACTGATCAGAACATTTGAATGTTAAAAAATAAAAAGCTGCCAATGTAGAAATATCTATTAAAAAACTAGCTCCGGATAAATCGAAGTTTACAACTCTTAAATAATTAAAAAATGCGATTAAGAAGTAAATACATATTGTCAGAAATGCCGTGAATGTTTTCAGGACATGAATTTTGTGATCTTCTTTCTGCTGGACAATATATGGATAAATAAACCACTGAGTACTGTTATATAAAATGGTACTAGATGATTTAAAAGATTTATATAAACCCAAGTTTTCAACAAATTCAAAAAAAGAAACAATCGAAGTTCCAACATGAGCTACTGAAGCATAATATCCATAACTCAATAGAATTCTTTTTCTGTAATACCATATATGCAATAGTGCAAATATTGGAGTTCCAACTAAAAGTATTTCCCATGATCTTATTGTAAGCGTAATCAAGACTATTGGAAAGGCAAAAAAATATGGAATTCCTTTAATAACTTTTGTAAGATATTTCATCATTTGAGAAATATTATTCAATCCCTGGGCTGTTAAGGAGTCTTTATTTTGATTGGAAAGATATGACTTTGACATTCCCAACAGGTAGTTATGGTACTCATACTGAAAAACTCCCAACATTTTGAGACTATATATTTTTGAAATATAAGTGCGAAAACTATCAAAAAATAAATAAATAATAAATATTATAAATACTTCTAATGCTTGTGAGAGGCTCGCTAATCTTAAAATATCAGGAAAAAGGATTACATCTAATAGTCTAAGTGCCAAAATAATGCCTATTGTCAAAACCAATGTCTGTATTAAAGTTATAAATAACATAAGCCTCCATAACTTTTTTTCCGACATTAAGTGGTTGATGATTAGTTTTGGTTTGACGGCTAAATCAGACAATTCAAGTTTTTTAGTTACTTCCAGTATCAAACATATTCTACTGTACCAACGTTCTTCGAGCTGCTTTTGAGATAAAAAATAGACTCCATGAAGTGGATCTCCAATTATAAATCTCTTAATTCCCTTTTTCTCGGTGTAAATGGTAAATAAGAATGCAGCATAATTGGTAAGTTGGAGTGCAGCATTTTCGGCACTAATAAATACACAATCCAGTCCAAAAGTATGCT
>NZ_JBNPWQ010000083.1:0-3427 GCF_050433745.1 Sphingobacterium sp. HSC-15S19 | reverse complement strand
TTTATCATGGTGGTGTGTTATAATTTTGCAATTTAAATATAGCAACTTTGCTATATCCAAACGCCGCCACTTTTTAAACGTTTAGGACGCAAGTGGATTGAAATACAATAGGGAATTGAAATCAGCTTTACACGTTACTCGTGTAATATAGATAAGCTGGTTAGATAATATAAGAAATGAAAAAAGGACAAAGATTGCAGAGCGTGAGGGAGTACAAAACGCACTCTGTCAAAGGCTGGTGAAACATGCTGGTCTCTGTGTTACTTCCAAATGAACCTAACTGTTTTTAACAAAATCTGGATCAAAGATCACTAATCATTAGCAGTAAAATCTTATTACTTTATAAAAAAATTAAAAATTCGAATTTTAGCAGGCTTTTGAATAAAATGAACGACAATTATCTCAACTAATCTCGCGATCTTTACAGTAGATGAATGCCCAAAGCCGGTTAACATCTAGCCCAAGCGGACATCTAGCCAACATGGCCTCCCTCGACGGTTAACGAGGGAGGCCTTTTGTTTATTTTATTGCCTTATTAAAATTGCTGAATAAATCAGCTACGGTTTCCCGTATCGAACCATTCTTTCAAACCCATACCTTAGCCTTACAATTTGTAATAATCTTGAAAGTTAATATCTGTAAACATATTAATTCAGCATAAATAATGTATATTAGGCTTGGGTATTAACCTTGCCCGATTGAAAAGTAGTATGCCATGATAGTAACCACGACCAATTCCATCGAAGGGAGGGAGATTTCACGATATAATGATCCAATAGCAGCCAATGTTGTCATCGGCGCCAATATCTTTAGCGAAATAGGAGCGAGCTATGTAGATTTCTTTGGCGGTCGCTCTACCAGTTATGAGAAGAAGATGCATGAGATGTACAAGCGTGTTACTGAAACGCTCAGGTAACGTGCACAGGCAATTCGTGCTGATGTTACTATAGGGCTTAAGGTTGATTTCGACGAAATCTCAGGTAAGGGGAACCTGCAATTTATCTAACGGTTATGAAGTATAAAATTTAGAGCCAACAATCATTACAAATACAACCAAGATATGAATACGCAATTGACAATGACTGTCCTCATGACAATATTAACTCTGACCAGCCTCGGACAAAATAATGATCATAAATCTGTACATAGTTCTGCAGATAAGGTTTTTATAAAATCATTGGAAGAAAGGCAAATAGGAAAAGTAAGTATTATATTTCTTTACCCACATTTTACGCTTTAGATGAAACCAATGGAGAAGATTTTTCCATTTATCATTTTCATCCTGTCGACACTACAAATCACACTGGTTTTTCGGGCGGTTTTTATTTTGGTAATCATCCTCGTCAATTTCCAGCTAAAAATGAAAGTTGCAGAACAGAGACGCGGAAAAGTGAAATGTTTGATCAAAATGTTAACTGGACGATTTATAATTGTAATGGAGACTATTCAGTTCAAAGCATAATGGATAGTAAAAGTGGCGAGGGGCGGAATGAATTGCTTCACATTTTTGGCCATGCAAAATCGAATAAAAATCTCGACAATTTACTGTTTATTGTTACTACAATGAAAAAAAAGGATTAATATCAGCAGATACTAAAATTTGTCGTGGGCCGATTGAATTTTTGATGATAACAAATGGACGAATGACTTGAGTACCATGGATAGATTGCCAACATTTTTGGATAAAAGAATATTTGGTCTTAGTCAGGCATATCAGTATCAGATACAGCCTTATTCAACTTCATACGGTATTTTGGACTTTAATTCAATCATGATGTATCTTGCTTCGAATGTCATGACTAAAGTCGGCGGTGGTACCTGGACAGCTCAGCGAGATGATTTAAGTGAGGGTGATATCTAAGGGTTAAATCAATTCTATGGATTTAAAATTAATGGACCGTCTAGCATTTGTTCTGATGGTATATATACGATAGTAAATCCGGGAACAGTAACCTTGGAAAACGCTGATGGAATAGCAACTTTAACTTCATTAGGTAATAATCAGTGGAAAGTTACAAGAACTGGTAATTATGCCGGTTTTGTAAAACTGAAGACCAAAAATGTGAAAGGTTATTCAGTTGAAAAAGTTATAGATGTAGGTGCAGGCTTTAACATTTCTGGGAGACCTATTGTTAATCCGGGCCAGATTTATACCTATACAGTCGATGCTTCATTGGGGAATGTCAGTTTCTTTGTCGGTGGGGGAACAATATTATCAACGACAGCAAATACTGTGAGAGTCAAAGTACTTAACACGCAAAATGGGGCTTTACCGTATTTTTATATTTCAGCCACTGCTCAAACTGCATGTGGATTATCTACAGTTATTGAGTACCCTACAGTTCAAGAATAGAAATGAATTGTATTTCGTATTATATCAAAGCCTTGAGCGCTCGCTTAAGGCTTTTCTGTACAATCCCTTTGCACACCTTACCTTACATCTAATATATATATAGAATTTTTGGATTGGTGGATAAATTTAACTCAAACCATCTAAGAGCTCAAAAGTAATCTCTCCAGTATGATGCTCCCTTAATTGGTCGATTAACGGAATACATGACGCATCATAAGCAATATGTGTTAGGTTTTTAAAAGTTAATATTTCAATTAAAAGATTGGGAATATCAATAATATGAGCATTTTTAAGAACCAGTGTTTTTAGGTTTTGTATTCTGAGGTTAGTCAAACCGATTAAATCAAAATGATCCAAATATAAAAAACTCAAATTTTCAAGGTCATTTATCCATAACGGGATCTCATAGGGACTATTTTCTTTTACCCTTCTACTACTGTAATCGCCTGTTAAAAATAGTTTTTCAAGTTGATAAAGGCTTTTTACATGTTCATTTGGCAAGGTATTTCTGTCAAACATCGTTGTCGTATATAAGGCAAAGGGGACATTGCTAATTCCTAATAAGACCGTATCTCCTTGAAAAAATAGTACTGATCCATTTTTTTCATCACCCCAATTAATATGAAGCATACCGCTTCCCTTAATAATGCTTTTTCCTTCATTGTTATCTTTTTTCATAATGACTAAATATGAGATCTTACAACCGCCAGGTAACAGTTTAATTTCTACTGCAATGCAACTATAAATTCAGGTTTCAATTCAGGCCCGTTCCAAAACGTAAATCCAAGGTTGCCGAGTATGCAATCCGATAATTCAGCTTTGACGATATCTTTCGAAACTAACCACTTTAAAATATCATTTACAACAACTTCATCAAAAACATACCTGGACACTTTAGGCACAAGCGAAATAGTATAGTCATTCATAGACTAAAAATAAAGAATAATTCGAACAATGTTCTAACGGTTTCTAAGCTGCACCCGTTTGTTTAGACAGAAATTTCTAATTTTTATATAGTATTTTCTGTTTTAGGGCTGAAAATGGAAATAACTTTTTGGCTCTTGAAAGCCTAAA
>NZ_JBNPWQ010000082.1:0-3589 GCF_050433745.1 Sphingobacterium sp. HSC-15S19 | reverse complement strand
ACAATCCAGTTGTAAAATAGCTCGGGTTATTGGTCACTAAATCTGGTGTACTTTCGTCCGGAACCCGTGGTGTACTTTTGTCGGAATATTCAATAAGCACAGAACCAGTTTGCATGAAATCTATAAATTGTGGTCAAATGCCGAAAGGGACTGTCTCAGGTAAGTATGTAAATAAAAACTATGGAGTTCAGTTAGGTTCCTTAATAACTGGACTCGGTTTTCAGAGATGTTAATGTAATCTCCCAAATCTGGTGTGCTTTCGTCCGGAACCCGTGGTGTATTTTTGTCGTATCCGCCCTATGAACTACAGTTCTGTTGATTTCTTAAAGTTCTGCGGATAGAGATCCCTTATATTTTTATGATTGGTGGAGGCTATGTTGAGCAAAGTTTGCTTTAGCCATTGATATGGGTTTACATCATGTTTTTTGCAGATCGCAAAGAACGAGTATATCATTGCCGACCGCTGAGCTGCCTCATGGCTGCCCGCGAAGAGATAGTTTTTGCGTCCCAGTGCAACGGGTCTTATCGCATTTTCGATGCTATTGTTGTCGATTTTCAGACTTCCGTCTTTTAGGTATTCGGTCAGCGGATCCCATCTGTCGGCTGCATAATCCATCGCTTTGCCGATCTGGCTCTTGGGTAAAGTATTCTTTATTTCCTTTGCGATCCACATTCCCATTTCATTGATCACCGGAAAAGCTTCCTTTAAGCGCAGTTCTTTGACCTTTGCAGTATCCAGCCCCATCTATTTGGCCTTTCTTTCTGTTTCATATAATTTCTGGATATAGGTCAGCGCCTTTTGGGACCGCGGCGCATCGTTGTTCAGCGCGCGCTCGAACTCACGTCGGGCATGTGCCCAGCAGGCAAGATGGGTGACATCTTTTTTCTTGCCGTAATTCTCGTAGACCGCATAGCCGTCCGTCTGCAGATAACCTTTAAAGGTTCCCAGTATAGGCAGGGGCGCGCTGCTCCCACGGGTTGGACTATAGTCGAACAGCACGGTGCCGTCCACAGGTGCATGGTATACCCAATAATACCCCCGATGGGCAGCGCCCTTTTTATCGCTGTCCAGTACTTTTATAGGGGTCTCATCGACCTGTAAATAACCTTGTGATTTTATATCGAAGACCAGTTGATCATAGAGTGGTTCGAGTTTGATAAGGGCTTCTTTTGTCCAGCCCTCGATGGTAGAGGAAGGGATCTGTATGTTTTCTCTTAAAAAGCGTTGCTTCTGCCGGTATAATGGTAGGTGGTCCATGTATTTATCGGTCAGGATCATCGCCAGCAGACCTGCTCCGGGAATGCCCTTGTCGATGACACGCTCGGGCAGTTCTCCGATCTTGACGCCTTCTCCGTTTTTAGCCGCATATTTATAACGGATATAGCGTTTGATATAGAACTTGGCCGGTTCGCATTCCAGTTCCTCCGTAATTTCCTTTCCGATACATACCATATTCGACAGGTCTGCTTCGGGATGGATCTCGATTTCTTCTACAGGGAGATGTTCGGGCAACTTTGTACGTCCTTTATGGTTCGGGCGTGCACGGATGTATTCAATCTTTTCTCTGGTTTCTTCCTCTTGCTGTTCTATGTCGGCAGCTTCAGCCTCAAAAGGGAGCAGCGTCTGGTTAGGATCGCCTTGGAAACGCTCTCTTTTCTGTCCGTACTGCATCCGTTGGAACATCTCTACCTGAGCCTTGAGATAGTCCCGTTCCAAGGTAAGACTGTCGATTTCTGCCTGTTGTTTCTTTGCATGATGGAGATGGGCACTTTCTCCGGCAAGCTTCTTCCTTGCCAGCTTGAGAAGTTCACTCCTTGAGAGGTTTTCCAGTGCCGTTTCCATACCTTAAAGATACGGATTTGCCTGCATTTGTGCAATCAAAAAAGCTGTTTTTGTGGCAATGAATAACGTTTTTTCTGTATACTTTTTACAACCTGGACGCCCTCGATGAGCAATACCAGATCGCTCCATGACAGTTCACCATTCTTAAGTGCAGATGTACCAAAAGTACCCTGCTCCAGTCGTTTGTAATAAAGGACAAAGCCCCCGTGTTCCCAGTGCAGAAGTTTGATATGGGTACGGCTACGGTTCAAAAACACAAATACCTCACCGCTGGTCGGCTGGCGCTGCATCACCGAAATGACCAGGCCGCAAAGACCGTCGAAACTCTTGCGCATGTCGCAGTGGCCGTCGTAGAGATAGAAACGATGAGAAGACCCTAACGAAAACATTAGTACAGACGGATCAGCTGCGAGAGAAGGGCAAGATCATTTTCGATCTTTATACGTACCCCATTGGGATAAATAACTTCAACATCGTTCTTTCTGTTGTCCTTATCAATTGTTATAAAGCTTCCGCTAGTCATATTGTTTTCTTTACTGCGCGAAAACCAGTAATAAAAGGTGGCTTCGTTGATCCCATTTTCCGCGCAGTAAGCTTTCTTGCTTTTTCCGCTCTGTTGCCAGTCCGATATCATCGAAAGCATCTGTAATCTTTTTTCTTCTTTGCTCATACAGCAAAGCTCTGCATTATAGCTCGCTCAAAAAATATGCACTTGGTCGGGCGGATACTTTTTGTCGGAATATTCAATTTATCAATCCATGTGATTATAACATGTTAAACAGACTTCGTTTTCAGATATTACGTTTCCTTTACAATTTTTGTTCGAGCAAATTTTCCGTTGTACTTTATATTCTCTTCTGCAAATTAAACACTCAATTTTATTTGATGTAGGCTTATTGGGCGAGAGAAAGGACCATTTTGGATTTATATCTATACTTAAATGTCTACTAAGCCAATATGAACATTCAGGACAAGAATATCGTCTACTATTAATATCGTAGGGTAAATATGATTTTAACACTCCTTTAGGAACAGACTCTTCAATAAAATCTAAAATTTGATAAAAGTAGGCGCTTTCTAAATCCATATCCCAAAAGCCAAACGTAGGATCAGAAGTAGACATATCCTTAAATAATTCTATCCATTTGATAGGATTATAAAAATAAGATATAATATTTAAGATTTTTCCAATAATATATTTGTATTCTAAGTTATCTATTCCCGTGCTATGAACAAGTTTGTTACGCATGATCCTCAATTCTTTGTATTCATCAACAAATGCAAGAATTGGGAAATTCTGTGGTAATACAGCACAGAAAACTCCTAATAAATTTTCCCCTGATATTGTTTGCAATTCGTCAAAATTGCGATCGGTTTTATTAGGGAGCGATGGCCAATCATATTTATTGTTCTCAATCAACAACAAAGCGCTTTTTTCTGTGATTTTACTTTTCATTAAATATTCTACACCTTGAAATAATACTATTAAGGAGGTACTAACGGTAATTCCATTATGTTTCCAATAATCTTCAATAGTGATTTCATAGTTATCGAATATCTCATCTTGAATAAGTGCGTTTACATTGTTTGAGATATTAAAAAGCATTTCAAATGATTTCCAAAGACATTCTAATCCTAATTTCTCAAACCTATTGTAATCGGTAAATCAGAATACACAACTTTTGGCAATTTAGAGTGCAGCAAAAATGGCACTAACGGTGCAGCATTTTTGGCAATAAGGAATGC
>NZ_JBNPWQ010000081.1:0-3713 GCF_050433745.1 Sphingobacterium sp. HSC-15S19 | reverse complement strand
ACATAAAGATAAGCAGCGGGACTTGCTTTGATTGCGATAGCTCTCGCCAATTTTTATCCGCTTGTGTGTAATCGGAAAATTAAATGTAAATTTAAGTTTAATATTACCCTTCTTGATGAAAAGGATATTAACCTAGCGAAGTTGCAGGAATCAATAAGGATAGCTTGTTTCGAGGAATTTGTTGATGATCTTCCAATGGGCTTAAATACAAAAATCGGGAACGTGGGCTTGCAGATCAGTCGAGGGCAAAAACAACGTATACTGATAGCGCGTGCAATTTATAAAGATCCCCAATATCTGTTCTTTGATGAGGCAACAAGTTCTCTGGATGCTAATACAGAGAAAGCAATACTCTACAATCTCAACGAATTTTTCAAGAACAGGACGGTAGTAGTTATAGCACACAGGTTAAGTACGGTAAAAAACGCAGATCAGATAATTGTACTGGAATCAGGGAAAATTATCGAAAACGGCAATCATAATGATTCGGTCCATTCGAAAGGACAGTACTATTCATTAGTAAAAAATCAATTGGAATTAAGTAATTAATATGAAAAATATACTTTTAATAGGATTTACAATGTTATTTAATAACATTTATTCACAAACTCTTGATATGGAAAAATTTCAGGTAAGTGGCCTTGTTGTGAGCGCACAGGATCATAAACCCCTGAAAGGTGTAGATATATTTATTGAGGATAAAAAGATAGGGATAACAGATGATAAAGGTTATTTTAGCGACGAAGTTATAGCTTCCTCAAACGATAAACCTGTAGTGATTGTTTTTAAAAAAAGTGGTTTTAAGGATTTTAAACAATCAGAAAGAGTCCATCCTTCCCTTTTGAAGAAAGGATTTAATTTTATTATTGGTCTGTGTGGTTCTAGTGACGCGAACCCCTTTAGTGATACAAGAATGGGTGCTTTGTCTTATGCTAAAACGAAGGATAGGCTTCCTGAGGTGATGAAGAAAGACCTTTTTAATAAGGATTTAAATGCATTGAGGATGGAAAAAGGTAAAGTGCTTTTTGAATATAAAGGTCAGCCATATCTCCTCAGTGAAAGTAGCTGGATAAAACTTGAATCACTTGATGATATAGTTGTCATTGATGGACGGGAAAAAGGCAAAGCAAGGGATATAAATCATATGATCCAGAGAGATCAGATCAAAGGCATGACTCCTGACGCTGAGAAAAAGTCCGTAATTAATATTACTACTTTTAAGAGCCCTTAAATACAGAGGTGAAGCTTTAATATTTACTACGCTGTGTTAACATTCACCCTATAACAGATGATATAGTGCCATTTCCGCGACTATGGTATCTACTGTTATGCTATTTTAAGTAATAAAGCTGATTTGTTATACACGTATTAGTATACTTTAAGCAATCCCACTGATATTAGCTCAGTCCCTCATTTTCCCAAACACGGCCCTGAGCCTCCTCCATTGGATTGAACCCGGCCGACCCTTCTTTCGAATCCTAATAGCCTTAAAACAAGAAAAGCTAATCTTTCGATTAGCTTTTTTCAGTGAACCAATAGGTACGAAACTCGATTTTTTTTGGAATATTTATGATCATTGAACCAATTTAAAAGACTGTCTATATGAGCACAAGTTGGATATAAAGAAACCAAAACCTATAAGGAGATATTGCACATATTATCCTTTGCCGATGAAAACGGCAACGACAATATGAAGCCGGTCGTTGAAGTCAATTACAGGCAAGTCATGGCGCTGTGCATATTGTAGAAAGCGAGATGGAACGGATTAATAATGACCCCGATTTACAGCATTTAATACAGCAGGAGTGAATTAGTGCCAATTCACCGTTAAAAATTAATCCAAATTTTCTATCTTTGTGGTCTGTTATACTATATCTAACATATTATCTGGTCTTACTCGAAAGACAACTCTAAAACAGAGTAATTAATGCATTGAAATTTTTTGGTTTTTAATGTACAGATAATCCTATCGACTTATTTCTTAATCTTAAACAAAACAAACGATTATCAAATCGATTGCATTATCACTTTTGCGGTGTATTCAACATTTCAAAATGTGGTGAAACGATGACTAAAAATGAATAGTAAACAGTTAATAAGTAGAGATATCGAGGTATTTTACAATAGAGCATCCGAAGAAACTCGACTTGACAAAGGAATGGGCGTATTTGAATTTGAAAGAATTAAATCACTCGTAGAAAAATATATACCAACTTCATCTTCAAAAATAATAGACATTGGTGGTGGTACGGGAAAGTATTCGGAATGGCTTGCTAAAAAAGGACATCAAGTTCATTTAGTAGAGCCAGTTGCAAAACATATACAAATAGCCCAAAACAGAGCGAATAGATTAAAGAACAGTTTTTCTGTACATTTAGGAGAAGCTCGAAAATTGGAATTTCCAGATAATTATGCAGACCTAATAATACTGCACGGCCCTCTTTATCATCTTCAAAAAAAGGAGGATAGAGATTTAGCCATTTGCGAAGCTAAACGTATTTTAAAGAGTGATGGGATTATTTTGGGTTTTGCCATCAATTATACGGCATCAACGCTGGTTGGTCTTTTAAACGGCTTAATTCACAAAAAGCCATTTTTTGACATGTGCAAAGAAGAATTAATAAGGGGGATGCACAATCCGCCCGATGATTTTCCTTGGCTTTTAGCAGAAGCATTTTATCATAAGCCACAACAGCTAAAAGATGAATTTATAAATCAAGGCTTAATCTATCTAAATACTTATGCGGTTGAGGGTATGGTTGGATAAAGAATACTTTGCCAATATGCTGAATAACAAAAAACGAAGAACATTAATGGAACTTATTCAAGTTACTGAAAATGACAGCTATCTTTTACCCTTTAGTCCACACATGATGATAGCTGTGCGAAAAAAATATAGTTATGGAAAATAAAGAAAAATATTACAGAGCATTAATAGAAAATGACGGTCAACTCAATGAAATTGACCTCGGGGAAAAAATAGGACTTAATGAAGATGAAACAAACGAAATAATTGTACAGCTTCTATCTGAACATAAAATTGAATATGCAGAAAATAGAGCGTGTAATTACAGTCTAATGAAAGGGGTAAGAAAGAAAAATAACAGCAGGTAATGATAGCTAAATTTTACAACGAAACATTGTCTAAACTGGAAACGGCAATCAATGAATTGGAAATTGAAACTGATTGTTCCGTACAACGGATGGAGGCTGTTATACACTTTATCCTTGAAGCACAGCCCTGAGCCTCCATTGGATCGAACCCGGCCGGCCCTTCTTTCGAATCCTAATAGTCTTAAAACAAGAAAAGCTAATCTCTCGATTAGCTTTTCTTTTGTGATCCCGCTGGGATTGGCTCAGCCCCTCATTTCCCAAACACATCCCTGAGCCTCCATTGGATCGAATCCGGCCGACCCTTCTTTCGAATCCTAATAGTCTTAAAACAAGAAAAGCTAATCTTTCGATTAGCTTTTCTTTTGTGATCCCGCTGGGATTATGACATCCCTTTGTATCTCGCTATATATCAATAGTATACAGATGTTTTATTTAAATAGGTCCCTGAAATGGGTCCCATTTAATTTGACCTGATTTGTGTCGATTTAAAGAACTTATTAGTTGTAAATTTACATTTAATTTTCCGATTACACACAAGCGGATAAAAATTGGCGAGAGCTATCGCAATCAAAGCAAGTCCCGCTGCTTATCTTTATGTT
>NZ_JBNPWQ010000080.1:0-4067 GCF_050433745.1 Sphingobacterium sp. HSC-15S19 | reverse complement strand
ATAAAGATAAGCAGCGGGACTTGCTTTGATTGCGATAGCTCTCGCCAATTTTTATCCGCTTGTGTGTAATCGGAAAATTAAATGTAAATTTAAAGGATTAAAACGTGGTTTAGATACCATAATGGATTTGTAAATTACATCATTATCTATCAACCTCTAAATTTAACACAGAACGTTGTACCCACGCTGAGATTGCTTTCTACAGTAACCTTGGCATCAAGACGATCCGCTATACGTTTGACGATGGAAAGTCCAATCCCCGATCCTTCAAAGCCCTGCGAATTTGACAGCCGTTTAAAAATGTCAAATATATTACTGTCATCCTGAATATCCATTCCAATGCCATTGTCTTTAATATAATAGTAAACTGAATGGCCGTGTTTTTCACTATAAACTTCCACCCTTGGTTGATCTTTTTTACTGCTATATTTTACCGCGTTGCCGATCAGATTTAAAAACAGCTGATATAACAGTGTTCTTTCCCCGAGAATGGGCCAGGTCTCCCCTAAGACAAATTCCAAACTTGTACTGTCAAACTGCTGCTTGCAACTTTCGAGAATATTAAGAATTTTGTTTCGAGGATCGATCAGTTCTGTTTTGAATGCTACATAATTAGACTGTGTGAGTTGATAAACCTTATCCATCATTTCTGTTATCAGTCCAGTCGCATCGATGATATTCGTTGCCATTTTTCGCAACATCTCTTTCGGAAGATCATCTTTCATCAACATCATCTGTGCAGCAAGCTTTATGGAAGAAAGAGGGTTTTTAAGATCATGAGTCAATGTATAGCCAAACGTATCTAAGGCATTGTTTGATCTTACGAGCTCCTTATTGAGCTGAGCAATCTCCCCGCCCCGTTGCGCAATAGCCTGTTGGGTTATTTGTGCAACTTTTTCAATGAAGGAAAGCTCCGTTTTTTTCCATTTAATAGACTTGCCTTTCATCGTTTCACGCCAGGCTTCAAATGATGTCCTGGGTGACGGAAACTCTATTTCCCTTTCGGGATCGTAATGATATATTTTTTCCGGTCTCCCTGCCCACACATCTTCATATACGTGCTCTTTCCGGAATAAATAGATGTACCATTTATTGCTGGGAAGAATATTTATCCGTAAAATACCAGGAAATATGAGCGATTGTGCTGAGTGGGCCCTATCAGGAACAAAATTTGATGTGAAAAATAAGTCACTCTCGCCCTGTTTTTCTATATACAGATCAATCTGTCGTTGCTCTAATTCTGTCGGTACTTCACCCCAAGTTTTGGAACCACGGTCATGTTTGATTACCAATCCGTCTGCCTCAACTATTTCCAAAATTTGCGGAGCGAAGCGTTCAAGCACCATTCCGATATCATTGTTCACCAATAATTCAGACTTCAGGTCACGTTCCATAACCCCCATAATAGTCTGGGCGACAAGACTTTCCCTTTGATATTCTGAAAGGTAATAATTTATAGCGTACTGCGTTAAGAAGGCGCATAAGTGACGTTGGGCAAGGTCCACATTCAAAGGTAGACTATTCTGGCAGGCCACAAGTCCCCAGAGTCTTCCCTCGATAACGATAGAAAAACTGGCACTGGCACGTGCACCCGCATTCTTAAGATACTGTAAATGCACGGGAGACAACGCTCTGAGGCTACAACGAGTCAGGTCTACTTCACTTGCCTCCAGGCCCTGTATAGCAATAGTTGGTGCCTCAATATCTGCTACATGGCGTGCAGGGAATTTAACATATAGCGCGCGTGCTTGTGCCGGAATATCAAATTCTGGATAACGGTACCCCATCAATGAGGTCATCCCGTCTGCAATGGACTCTGCAATTACCTGTCCGCTATTGTCCTCTTCAAAACGGTATACCATGACACGATCAAAACCAATAATCTGGCGGATCAGTACAGTCAATGATTGCCAAGCATTACCATGACGCTCTTCAAGGTATTTCGCATAATAGAATAAACGAGTCGCTTTTAATTGATTCTCACTACAAATCTCAATTTCAAGATATGTTTTCTCATCATACCGGTAAATGCTTAGATAATAATCTACATTTTTGATACGGATACGTTCTACAAAACGTGTAAATATCTCCCCTGTGATCTGTTTTTCTATTTCTTTGAGATTCAACTCCGGTTCGGACGATATCAAAGGCAATAGCTGCTCGATCGATCTCCCTAAGATTCCCCTCATAGGAATATCGAGCAATGCAGATAGGTTTTCACTTGCGGCAATACACCCACTCTCATCAAAAATACAAAGGAAACCGAAATATTGGATTTTACCGCATAGTTGGATTTCTTCTTCGTGGCACTCCAGTTGACGCATATTTTGCTAGTTTTTAATCTTTTAATTTACTAATAACAGGAAATTCTCGAAAGAGATAATTTGCCACGCATAATAAAATCTAGCACCCCTCTTCAAACATGTCATATCTAAGGCTAATATAGAAAAAAATAACTACTAAAAGCGGATCAAACGATTGTCCAATAATTATTCAGAATCTGAGTAATCTGGATGGCTGGTATTGAAGCCTATTAATTGGCTATTCGGTGAAAAATAAAAAAGCTAGGTTGGAAAGGTGCCTAGCTTTTAAAACTTTCTTCATGACCGGACAAGCAGTCTGTATTTAATTAACAATACTTTTTACGACTTTGTTTGGATTATCTTGGATATTACTCAATTAAAGTATAAATAACGTCATATAAAGAATTCGAAAGAATTTAAGCGATCGGCGAAATTTTTATACGGTTTTATATTATTGGCTAATAGATTAAGAAGTCCTGAAGCAAAACGCCACAAAACTCATAATGAACTAATTACAACAAAACACGTATAAACCACATTTTCCGTAATATTTACGCAAAGATAGGATGTTAATCTTTAGTTAGTAAAACTATTCATCAGTAAATCTTGTCATTTAAACATTGTCACTAAATAAATAATATTATGATTTCAAACAAAACATTATTCGCTTCATTAGCGACTGCAGCAATTCTAGTTTCATGTAACAATCAAACACCACAAGAAAAAGCAACCGAGCACATGGAAAATGCGGAGGAAAAAGCAGCTGACGCTAATGAAGAGGCCATGAAAACCTCAGAAGATGCTGCAACAAAAGATGCGGAAGCAGTCGTTTATTCAGATAAAGCCGCGGCCAATGCAGCAATTGCTTCAGTGACTGCCCCAGTACTCTCCAATGCTAAAGCTAAAGAGCTTTATACAAAGCTAGGCAAAACCTGGGTAGACCGTATCAATGCAGAAACTGCAGAAAAAGCATTGGATAAAGAAAAATCGATATTGGATATAAAAAATGAGATTGAAAAAAATCTTGTTGAAGGAAAAATCTCTGCTTCGGATAAAGATAATATCATGAAATATCAGTCCGATTGCCTAGCCGCTATAAAAGCAGCGCTGTAATATAGAACAGCAACAATAATCGGTAATTCATAAGATATCTTGCGATCCACTATCAGATCGCAAGATATTCTATTATTTTTGTTTCTATCATTACATGCCTTTTGATTAAAGAAAAATAAAAATTATGAAAAACCATTCGACAAATTACTTCAATACTTTAATTGAAGCTGCAAGAGATACCAAAGTAGTTAAGG
The DNA here is from genome assembly GCF_050433745.1 of Sphingobacterium sp. HSC-15S19. Classification (NCBI taxonomy): domain Bacteria; kingdom Pseudomonadati; phylum Bacteroidota; class Sphingobacteriia; order Sphingobacteriales; family Sphingobacteriaceae; genus Sphingobacterium; species Sphingobacterium sp. HSC-15S19. Next base: position 457 of record NZ_JBNPWQ010000080.1, on the reverse strand, counting down.
GTACTATTCCACCATCAAAACGCCATAAAACCATAGCTGAAAGACAATATGAATTGATCGCCGCAGCGCCTTATCAGTATACATCTGACGATATTATTTTCCAAGTCTATGCGGAAAGAAGGAACCTAACGCCAGACGAATATCCCGAAGCAAGAACAGTTTTTTTCTCTAAAGGACAAGCATGCCTGCGCGCCTCCCCTCTTACAAAGACATATGGGTATGGGATTCATAGTAATAGTGAAGGCAAGGTCGCCTTATGCGGAATGGAAACAGCTATTTATCGGAAATTTGTAGCGGATGAAAATACAACAAAAGTTAAAGCAATGAAATCTGCTAGGTAGCGTTTGCAGAATAAACTTGTGTGAGACTGTAACATAAACTGTGTCAAAGGAATAATTCAATAAGATTATTTATATTCAATTATTCAAACGACACGGTCATGAAAGAAAAAGACCCA
>NZ_JBNPWQ010000079.1:0-4170 GCF_050433745.1 Sphingobacterium sp. HSC-15S19 | reverse complement strand
TATCATGGCGGTGTGTTATAATTTTGCAATTTAAATATAGCAACTTTGCTATATCCAAACACCGCCACTTTTTAAACGTTTAGGACGCAAGTGATCTGTAAATAATAAAATCTAAAGACTCTATGGATATGAATTTTGAACTTTTGCTTTCTGCTAAATTGGTACTCGCTCTCGTTTTAGGAAGCATCGTCGGTATAGAACGGGAAAAAGAACAGCAGAATATGGGTATAAGGACATTTGCCTGTATCTGTGTTGCCTCTTGTCTCTTTGTATCTGTTGCAGCCCACTTGACTGAAGACAGGTCTGCAACGGCAAGAATGCTGGCGGCGATTGCAACTGGCCTAGGGTTTATAGGAGCCGGTATAGGATTTCGTACTGAGAAAAGTATGCCAATAGGACTGACCACAGCAGCCGGCCTCTGGACAATTGCTGCGGTTGGAATAGCTATCGCACTCAACATGTTTGTTCTTGCAATTTCTGCAACAGTTATTACCCTATTGATTTTCGTAATAAATCAATTTGAGTGGTACAAGCGATTTCTGAGAAAATTATCCGACAATAAAAATAGCGGCCATGAAACAGAATAATAATCAGTTCGATCTGCATTTTCAAAAACTCGCAGATTTGTTTGAAGGGGCGAAGAAAGAGAACAATCCCGGGCGGTATCTTTTTGAGAATGGATTAAGAACACCTTTGTTCCAATTGGAGGCATTGGCCAGGATATATAGTGTTACTGGTCCAAGAACAAAACAGTTTAGAAGAATGCGGGACAAATTTAAACAATTGGAGGACATGCTTGGGAGCATAGACTATTTTACCACTTTTGCTAAATTGTATACCAAAGACAAATGCATTCCAGAAGATGTGGGGATTTATTTTGATGCACAATTAGAAAAAGTCGTGAGGAAACTTAATAAATTACTCAAACGTAAAAACTGGTTGAATGGTAAACAATTAAAAAAAATCATCAGTGACATTGACAAAACCCAATGGAAGGCAAAAGACGAGCAGCACAGACGTCTTGTTAAATTCTATCGTTCAGAAATAGAAAAGATAATGGATTTTTCCCAGAATGGAAAATATGTTTTCAGAAACGTGGAGTCAGATATTCATGAGTTTCGTCGGAAATTACGCTGGTTAAGTATTTATGCACAATCATTACAGGGATGTGTCGAACTAGTAGATATTGAACATGAAAAGTCGGAGTTGAGAAACTACCTTACTGATACTATACTTGAGTCACCCTTTAATCGACTCCCACCTGTTGAAGAAAAGCAGACCCATCCTCTGGCGCTATCCAAGTTTGGTTTTTACGCAGTTAGCTGGATGATCGAACAGTTGGGAATACTGAAGGATCATGGACTCAGCTTACTTGCCCTGGCGGACGCTTTGAAAGAAACAGAGAAAATCAAAAAACAAAGTGATGCAATAATTAGGGCTGAGAAATATTTGGAGAAATCAATTCCTTCAATAGATGTTGTACTAAGTGAAGCAAATAAGGTCTCGAAACAATTCTTTATGGATAAAATATTAAAAAACCTTTTAAAATAAATATTATGGATCACAAACATCAATATGACGCGCAAGGCAAGCAGATCTGTTGTACGCAGACGGAAAAGGTCTATTCTAAAGCCGGAGCAAGAGAATTGGTAAAAGAGGAACATTACAAAAATGACGGACACGATCATGGCCATAGTGATGATGACGGTCATGACCACAGTAATGCCACCGGAAGTCCATTTAAAATGTTTCTACCATCTATTCTTTCTCTTTTACTTTTACTTATTGCAATATCATTGGATAACTGGCTGCCTCAGGAATGGTTTAAAGGAACAGTCAGATTTGTTTGGTATCTGGTAGCTTATGGAATCGTAGGCCTTCCGGTAATTCAAGATGCTTTTAAGAGTATAGCCAAGGGAGAGGTCTTCTCAGAATTCTTTTTGATGAGCATTGCAACCATAGGCGCGTTTTTTATCGGGGAATATCCCGAAGGGGTGGCCGTTATGCTTTTTTATGCTGTAGGCGAAGTATTTCAGACGTTGGCGGTTTCAAGAGCACAGCGTAACATAAAAGCCCTGCTGGACCAGCGGCCGGACGAAGTGAGAATTGTTGAGGAGAATCAGACCAGAGTTATTAAAGCCGAGGAGGCACAGATAGGTATGGTTATCCAATTAAAACCTGGGGAGAAACTGGGCCTTGATGGAGAACTGCTCACGGATAGTGCTTCTTTTAATACTGCCGCACTGACAGGTGAAAGTAAACCGGATACCAAAAACAAGGGGGAATCGGTGCTTGCCGGCATGATCAACCTAAATACCGTTGCTCAGGTTAAGGTGACTACCGCTTATACGGACAGCAAGCTAAGTAAGATTTTGGAATTGGTCCAAAATGCAACATCCCAGAAAGCACCTACAGAACTTTTTATAAGGAAGTTTGCCAAAGTCTACACCCCAATCGTTGTTTTTCTTGCAATCGGAATATGTTTGCTACCTTATTTCTTTTTAGAGAACTACGTATTCAATGACTGGCTTTACAGAGCTTTAGTCTTCTTGGTAATTTCATGTCCTTGTGCATTGGTAATTTCTATTCCATTGGGATATTTTGGAGGTATTGGAGCTGCCAGTCGTAATGGTATTTTATTCAAAGGCAGTAATTTCCTTGATACTATGGCTGCCATAAAGAATGTAGTAATGGATAAAACTGGTACAATGACCGAAGGTGTTTTTAAAGTGCAAGAAGTAGTTTTTAATTCCGATTTCGATAAAGCTGAAATTCTAAAACTCGTAAATGCCATCGAAAGTCTTAGCACGCATCCTGTAGCAACGGCCATACACGAATATGTAGGAGATGTTGATAGTTCCATAAAATTGGAAAACACTGAAGAGATTCCCGGTCATGGTTTGAAAGCGCAGATTGACGGAAAAGAATTACTGGTCGGCAATTTTAAACTGATGGACAGATTCAATATTAAATATGATCTAGATCCATTATCAATTGTCTACACAACTATTGCGGTGGCTAAAGACAGTAAATTTGTGGGCTACATTACCATTGCCGATAGCATAAAGGAAGATTCCCAAAAGACTATTGATATGCTTCATAAGCTCAATGTAAAAGCGACGATGTTGAGCGGAGATAAGACAACTGTTGTTAGATTTGTTGCAGATAAGCTGGGGATCGACAAGGCTTTTGGAGATCTCTTGCCTGAAGACAAAGTAAACAAAGTAAAAGAGATGAAGGCAAAAAATGAAACTGTTGCCTTCGTAGGAGACGGGGTAAATGACGCTCCGGTAGTTGCTTTAAGTGATGTGGGAATTGCTATGGGAGGACTTGGAAGCGATGCGACAATTGAGACAGCAGATGTTGTTATTCAGGATGACAAGCCTTCTAAAATCCCGATAGCCATTAATATTGGCAAGAAAACAAAAAAAATTGTTTGGCAGAATATCATACTAGCGTTTGTGGTGAAAGGCATAGTTCTTATTCTTGGGGCTGGAGGTCTTGCTACTATGTGGGAAGCCGTATTTGCTGACGTAGGGGTTTCGCTAATTGCGATATTGAATGCTATAAGGATCCAGCGGATGAAATTTTAAATAAAATTTGAATGTTATTGGAAACAGTATTCTATAAAACATCATGTTTAGTAGGGTCTTAGCTTTTTTATACAATAAAATGATCATCTAGGATGTTTTGTAATAAAGCAAGACATCCTTATTGTTAGCCTTTGAAAGGAATATCCAATTAGACTGTATTTATCAAATTTACGAAGGAATCAAAAATATGTTGGTATTGTTTAGTCTAAGTATCGGTCATGGCTGTCCGACATTCCTGTTTTCCATCTGTAAATCTTGCAGCATCATGTTGGGGTATCTTTATAATTAATGTGTTAGTGAAGTTTTTCTCATAAGTCTAAACGGTCATTAACTTTTGTAGCTTTTTTTGTTCTAACCTGTGTTGAAAGAAAAATAGGTTTTGAGAAATGTTGTATTAGGAAGTTTAGGATTATAAAATTATTGTTGATGCAAATGAGTATCAATTTATGTTTTTATCAAATTTTAATATAGGATTTCACATCTGTCCTAAATAAATTTTAGGATTGGATTTCTGTTGTACAGGCATAGCTTTTTTCATCATTTCGATATTGACCCCTATTTTTCAATCTGCGAAGAT
>NZ_JBNPWQ010000078.1:0-4192 GCF_050433745.1 Sphingobacterium sp. HSC-15S19 | reverse complement strand
TGCTTGCTTGCTTGCTTGCTTGCTTGCTTGCTTGCTTGCTTGCTTGCTTGCTTGCTTGCTTGCTTGCTTGCTTGCTTGCTTGCTTGCTTGCTTGCAGTGATCAACACATTTAGTTGGCCAGCCACACAAAAAGTAGAATAAGCCATTGCGCAAGAATACATAGCCAAAATGGTTTGCTACTTGGTTCTGTTAAGATTTCGAGTACCTGGATAAACTTCGATCGTACGATCGCATAAAAGCTATCGTTTTTGTCTAAATCGAGGGCATCAAATCTCACTTTATTCAGACCAAAAATGACAATTCGTCGCACCCAAGGGCTCTCGATTTTATTATTTTTCACGTCATTGATCAATTTAAGTTTTGCAAAAGAATAATCAGCGACATTTTGTATTACATCGGGCTGATTCGATTGAAAAATTAATAATACTTTATCAAATGCCGGAAGAATGAGATCATCCTGCCTTTCTTCTACAACAAGACTTGCAATCTTTGAAAATACATATTTGTTGCTAAAAATAAAAAGTAGTACAGGTAGCAGGATCAGTCCAATCAGCCAAATGAATTTAGCTGCGGCTTGCGCAGGACTGACCGTCAAAAAGAAAGCTTCATGACTAGCCTTAAACTGAAAACTGCCAACCACCAAATACAGTAAAGTCGAAACAATAGCCAGCAAATAATATTTGACTAAGGTTTTCGTCCCCAATACGCTTAATTTTTTTAAATACGATAACTGTGTTTTCATCCTGCTATAATTAATTACGCTAATTTAACATTATTCACCAAACATTGATCCATAGGTTTAATTCCCGATCGCTTTCATTTTAAATTCGCCAGGAAAAAATTTTTATTCGTTGATCCACGTTAGCTCCACCCCCAGCTATTCCGTTACAAATAATTTATAAAAAATTTGCGTAGCCAAATAACTACACTTATATTAGTAGTCAAATAAATCAATATGAACTTAAGACGAGATGTTTTCCAAGCTATAGCAGACCCAACCAGAAGAGCGATCTTACTTCTTCTAGCCTCACAAGCCATGACTGCTGGTGCAATTGCAGCCAATTTCAATACGGCAAGACCGACCGTTTCAAAACATTTGCAAATATTGACGGAATGTGAATTATTAAAGTTTCAACAAAATGGACGCGAGATATATTATCAACTCAACCCATCGAAGATGAAAGAAATTGCGGATTTTATTGAACCTTTCCGTCAAATGTGGGACGACAGATTCAATAAATTGGAAGCTATTATGCAAAACTACAAAGACAAATAATATGGAGCCAAAAACTAACGTCCAGGCGGAGGATAATAAACAGGAGATTGTCATTACAAGGGAATTCGATTTACCTGTTGAACTGCTCTTCAAAGCATATGAGGATCCCGAAATTTTCGAGCAGTGGATGGGAACCAAAGTCCTGAAATTGGAAAATAAAAAGCATGGCTCCTATGCCTTTGAAACTTCGCACAACGGCCAGGTCATGTTCAAAGCAAATGGAGCGATACACGAATTCCTCCCCAATCAACGCATCACACGGACTTTTGAAATGGAAAACAGCACATTTCCCGTACAGTTGGAATATTTAACATTTGAAAAAATAAGTGCAGAACGCAGCAGGCTTCACATCCATATAATATTTCAGTCGGTCGCATTTCGGAACCAGCTGTTACAGATGCCTTTTGCGCGAGGAATCAATATGGCGCACAACAGATTACAAGAAATTCTTGCTAAACTTACCTAAAGCACTACATGATGAATCTAAAAATTGAACATTTTTTTGAAAATGCGACAAGATGGAATGAAGAATTCAATCTGTTGAGAGAAATTGTCCGTGGCAATAAAACACTGCAAGAGGATTATAAATGGATGCATCCTTGTTATACATTTGAAGGTAAAAATGTCGTATTGATACACGGGTTTAAAGAATACTGTGCGCTGCTATTCCATAAAGGTGCATTATTAAAAGATCCCAAAAATATACTGATCCAGCAAACCGAAAATGTTCAGTCAGCCAGACAGCTTAGATTCACCTCTATTGAGCAGATAGAATCATTGCGAGAAGTGATATCGACATATATTCAGGAGGCCATCGAAATTGAAAAATCAGGCAAGAAAGTTGACATGCGAAAAGCTGCCGATTACCCTGTAGCGGAAGAATTTAAGCGCGCCTTACTTGAAGACCCTTTACTTCAAAAAGCTTTTCAATCCCTTACACCAGGTCGACAAAAAGGGTATCTATTCTACTTTAACCAGGCAAAACAAGAGAAAACACGTGAGGCGAGAATCGAAAAATATTACCAGCATATTCTAGATGGAAAAGGTATCGATGACTAACATATTTATTACAGTTTATCCATTATATATTTGTCTATAAAGAGTAGATTTGTCTACAATCAAATAGACAGAACCAGACCAAGACGAACGATTATAACTATTATTGCAATCCGATATAGTCAATTCGTCGACTAATATATAGCTGAATTCACATGAATAAAAAATTTGTATTGCTCATCTGCGGCCTATTGCCCATTTTTTCACAAGCACAGAAAAAGAACAACGCAACACAACGCCCCAATATCGTCTTTATCCTAACGGACGATTTCACAGCCCAAGCATGGGGCGTATATGGCGGTATTTTAAAAGATTTTGTCAAAAATCCGAATATTGAAAAATTAGCCAGTCAGGGGGCGGTACTCAATAATACATTCTGTACCAATTCAATTTGCACCCCTAGCCGTGCAAGCATACTGACAGGACAGTACAGTAATAAAAACCAAGTCTACACACTGGAAGATGCGTTGGATCCCGATAAGGAAAATATCGCCAAGGATCTGCATAATGCGGGCTACCAAACTGCTGTGTTTGGGAAATGGCATCTAAAAAAAAGGCCAAGTGGATTTGACGATTTTAAAGTTCTTCCTGGACACGGTGTTTATCATAACCCGACTTACCTCTCTAAAGACAACTGGAATGATAAGGAAGAGGCCGGTACACCTTACGAAGGCTATGTAGATGATATCACCACAACGATGAGTCTGGATTGGTTAAAATCACGCAACCCCGATAAACCCTTCTTCTTAATGTGTCATTACAAAGCGACGCATGAACCCTTTGATTTTGCCGAGCGATTCAAAGATTACTACAAAGATGTGGAGTTTCCTTATCCCCCAACATTTTTGGATTCAGGAGCAATCACAACTGGACGCTCTTTTGAAGGGCAGCCCTTGGAGGAGCTTGGCCACCGTTATGAGCAAGCTTCGGTAGGCCCTTTTTGGACGTCTTATCCTGAGCTTCCGTTTTCAACAAAAGGAATGGACCCTTTGGAAGCCCGCAAAAAGATCTACCAAAAGTTCCTCAAAGATTATCTGCGTTGCGTCGCTGGAATCGATGATAATCTAGGGAAAATTATGCGCTATCTTACAGCGGCAAATTTGGACGAAAATACCGTTGTGATCCTGGCTTCCGACCAAGGATACTTCTTAGGAGAACACAATTTTATGGATAAACGATTGATGTACGAAGAATCACTGCGCATGCCTTTTGTGATCAGCTACCCCAAAGAAATCAAAGCTGGTAGTCGATTAGACGACATGATTCTAAATATCGATTTCGCTGCACTATTTGCAGACTATGCCGGCATCAAAAAACCCGCCTACATCCAAGGCGAAAGCTTCCGGAATAACCTCAAAGGAAATACATCCAAAGCATGGCGGTCTGCCATGTATTACCGTTACTGGCAACATGCACCAATACGCCCGGCGCATCTTGGAGTCCGTGATGAACGCTACAAACTGATCTATTTCTATGGACAGCCATTAGAAATGACGGGCAGCGACTCCAAAACAACAGCTCCTGCTTGGGAATTCTATGACCTGCAGCAAGATCCCATGGAAACACACAATGCCATTCTAGACAAAAAATATGTCAAAGAAATTGCCAGGTTGAAGAAAAAGTTGGCTAAACTTAAAGCTGAAGCGGGCGATGATGATGCAACAAGGGCAGCTTTTCAGCAGGTTCTCAAACAAGAATACTTAATCGTTAAATAATTAAATGCAAACGATGGATTTGAAGTATATATTTTCTTTTATATCATTCTTATTTAGTCTCTCCTTAAACCATCTATAATTTACTGATTATTAGTATTTTGGGTTTAAAATAGCTTGTTTTTTATTGCAAGAATTTGTATCTTAG
>NZ_JBNPWQ010000077.1:0-4675 GCF_050433745.1 Sphingobacterium sp. HSC-15S19 | reverse complement strand
ATTGAAAAATAGGGGTCAATATCGAAATGATGAAAAAAGCTATGCCTGTACCACAGAAATCCAATCCTAAAATTTATTTAGGACACAAGTGATTTACACTAAAACGATTTTAAAATTCAGAAAAAAAATACTAAATTTAAATAAACAATTATAACATTATAAAAAAACAAAATCAGTCTATTTTTCAATTAAATTAATAAACACAATTACAAATCAGATCGTTTTATGAGAAAATTAAACCTTGAAGAATCTGCATTTCTTTATGGAGGAAAGGCGGTAAATAGTTGTCACGTTTCAGGTGCTCTGCTCGGGGCGGGCGCTGTATTTATTGTGGCCGGAATAGCAACTGGTGGAATTGGATTTGCAGTTGCAGGTGGCCTTTCAGCCTATTTTGGAGGGGTAACAGGATTTGCTTGTGCAGTTAGTTAAACACTTAAATATTAAAAAAATGAGAAAATTAAATTCTTACGAAGTAGAAAACCTCTCGGGAGGAAGTAAAATGAACGATTTTTTAACTGGCGCATGTTTTGGAGCTAGCATCGCACTTAGCCTCGTTACGTTCGGAGGTAGCACTATTGCGATCTGGGGTCTGAGAGCTGCAGGAGTTGGAACAACTGTGGGTTGCGCCTTTATTTAATTCACATTCTTTTAACGTTCATTAATGAAAGCCTTGCTTTGAGGCTTTCATTAATACATATATTTGCATTTATGAAAAATCACATTCAATATTTAATAAAAAAATACTCATATGATATTATTGAATTAATTCTATATTTATTAACTGTAATTTTGTTATTTTTTAAGGTTAAGATTGTAGAACAACCTATATTAAATATAATTATTCTAATAATCCCATCAATCATTTCTTTAATATCTTCTCTCATAAGAATAAAAAAAAAAAATAACTACACATAAATAAATATATGATCAAAAATTCGATAAAAAAGCTATTAGAGAACAATTCAATTATTTTAGCCTTATTATTGCTATCGTATATGGGTATTTCATTTTACATGGCTAATATATCTCCAAGCAAAACGCTATATATAAACAATTTAAGAGAACAACTTTCTGAGACTGAAATAAAAAGTTTATTAAAAAATGTAGATAAATATGCTTGGCTCGGATACTTTTTAATAATACTTACTATATTAATAAGAGTGTTTATTGTTAGTTTTTTTTTATTCATCGGAACTACATTGTCAGGATACGAAGTAAAATTCAAGCAATTATTTAATATTTCCATAAAGGCAGATTTCATCTTTATAATTCCATTACTCATTAAGATCTTTTGGATTCAACTTGAAATCAATAACATCAACATAAAAGACATCGAATATTTCTACCCGCTATCTTTAATTCAGTTAATTAACCCAAGGGAGATAGACCCACTTTGGATTTATCCATTTCAAACAATAAATCTTTTTGAGGTTAGCTACTGGTTCATATTAGCATTTGGTATTTATCGAATCACAAAAATTAACTATAATGAATCATTGTCGTTGATTGTAAAATCTTACATTCCCGCACTTGCTCTCTGGATAACTCTTGTAATGTTTTTCTCAGTAACATTTTCGACTCCTTAATTTCAAAATAGTCTGCCTCATTTTAACAAACGTTTAATGCGGAAATTCTACATCACCAATTAACACTGTATGCAAAGGAAATACTTAACCTCTATTATTTTGATTTTATTTCTATCTATTATCGGTACGGTATTATATTTTACTTTCCAGAAATTACATAAAAAAAAGCTTGCCCGAGATAATATTGAATACATGCCTGATATTTCATTTTTCGATATTGCTAACAATAATCATTTTAATATTAAAAAAAACTCTAATGAGTATTCCACCTGTCTTATCCAAATAGATCCAAATTGTCACTTTTGCAATAAACAGGTTAAAGATATTTTAAAAGATCATAATCGCTTCCATAATATAACTATATTACTAGTTTCAACTGCACATGAAGATATATTAAAAGAATATTATACAGCATTAAATTTAAATAGATACCCAAATTTATACCTTCTATCGGATAGAAATCTGGTTTTCCCTAAAACATTTGGAACCTCAACTACACCTACAACAATTTTATACGAGAAGGGAGGGAGATTCATTTCTAAATTTGAGGGCATCGTTAAAATAGGTAAAATTATAAATGAATTTAAAGACTAAAAATTACAGGAAACGATAATGATTAAAAAGTATACTTTCCAACAATTAAGAAAAATATTAGTTAGACAACAAGACCAGTCTGACTGTGGGATAGCTGCTTTACAAACGGTAATTCGATGGCATGGAGGTGAATCTTTCTCTGAAGATCTAAGAATAGCTAGTGGTACTAATAGTGATGGGACAACAATGCTCGGCCTTATTCAGGCTGCTCGTGAAAATGGTTTTGAAGCAGATGGTTATGAGATGGATATCGAATATCTTTCAAAACAGACTGTACCTTGCATACTTCACCTATTTATAGATGGACTTGGTTTTCATTATATGGTATATTTAGGTCATATCTCCAATAAAGACCTCATTATTCTAGGCGATCCCGACAATGGGATCAAACTCTACTCAACAAGAGAATTATCTAAACTGTGGTTAAGTAAAAGCGCTGTAATTCTATCTCCTAATGAAACATTTGTTAAAGTAAAACAACGATTAACAAAGGAAAAAACTAAATGGTTCTATAAAAATATTGAAAAAGATATTCCTTATTTATCTATTAACTTAACCCTTGGTATAATCATATCCTTAATCAGCATAACAACGGCAATTTTCTCCCAAAAACTAATTGATCATTTATTGCCTGAAAGAAGTTATAATCAAATTGTAGTCGGCCTAATTCTTTTGTTCTTAATTTTAACTAGCCGTTCTTTGATTTCTTACCTACGTCAATACGTTATGCTTCAACAGAGTCAAGCGTACAATAAAAGGCTAACAGGATTTTTTTTAGATAAAATAATCAAGCTACCTAAACTATTTTTTAACAGTAGAAAAAAAGGGGATTTGATAGGACGACTTAACGATACTCAACGTATACAACAAAATATTAGCCATATAATTGGAAATTTTGTCATAGACACTCTAGTTATTATCGTTAGTTTAGCCGCTGTTTTTATTTATTCCGTTTTAGTAGGAATCATTGTGACAACTATTATTCCAGCAATTATATATTTAGTTTACACTTATACGAACAAATTTGTAAAAGCCCAAAAAAAGGTTATGAATAGCTATTCACAATTGGAAAGTTACTATATAAATATACTTTCCGGTATATCAGCTATCAAAGAAAATGGGGCGCAAAGCTTTTTTATCGATATGGGGAAAGAGAACTTTGCAATTTACCAGAGTGCAATATTTACCTTAGGAACTCTCACAAATCGGCTAACACTAAAAGTAGACTTTATAAGCGCTATCATGAGCGTCGGAATTATAGCAATATGTACAAATCTTTTCTTTAAAGACCAATTATCAATTGGCGCACTAATTGCGATTATATCTTTAGTATCTTCTATTTTGCCCTCTATTATAAGAATCGCCCAAATTAATGTCAATATTCAAGAAATAAAAGTAGCTTTTGAAAGGATTTTCGATTTAACGAATACAAAAGAAGAAACACTAGATGAGGAATCGCAAGATAAAATAGCATTTAAATCTTTCCGAATGGAAAATGTATGTTTTCGATTTAATGGTCGCCCCATTCTTTATGATAAGATGAAGCTTGAAATTAATAAAGGTGAGTTAATTGGAATAATTGGAGAAAGTGGAATGGGAAAAAGTACGTTAACGGAAATTATACAAGGATTCTATACCCCATATGAAGGTAACTTCTATATCAATGATAAATTATACTCAAGTTTACAATTGTCTTCGTGGAGAAAATGCTACGCCACAGTACCCCAGGAAATTAAAATATTTAATGGGAACATCTATTTCAACATTGTATTAAATAGACCTTGCACCGAAAAAGAGTTCCAAAAATTTTGTAACAACTACGGTTTTGATATACTTTTTCAAAAATGGTCAATAAACTATTTGACCTTAATTGGAGAAGAGGGACAAAAGCTTTCAGGTGGGCAAAAACAAATACTCGGATTAGCGAGAGCTCTTTATAAAAACCCACAACTACTATTATTAGACGAGTCTACATCGGCTTTAGATAAATATACGGAATCATTTATTTTAAAACTTCTTAAAAGATTAAAAATGGAAAATAATATGGCTATTTTATTTATAACCCATAAGAATTTTATCACAGAAATAGCTAATCGTACGTATAAGTTAGAAAATAAAACATTGAGCATTATTGAAGATTTAAATAGTATTGAAAGTCAATAGGTAGTGGATAAAATTGCTTCTACTAAAAATTGTTGTATTCATCCTACCAAATACATATTTTATAAGTGGGATTGTAAGTCCCCATTTTTCCGACAGCGGGAGTGTAACACCAACTGTGTCATAGGGTTAAAACTTAAAAACCTCTTTCGAGCTTGAGCCTATCCCCAAATCTAATCGTTAGTTTGTACTAGAAATAAAAAGAGGGCAAAAAACTAATATCTTGAAACACTATATTGTCATAAAAAGCTCCATCTGCAGCGTTAACTTAGAAATCTAAAAAGGCAGAACCTAGTTTATATATTAAGGACGGCAGATTAATTGAGTCAAAGCCA
>NZ_JBNPWQ010000076.1:0-5514 GCF_050433745.1 Sphingobacterium sp. HSC-15S19 | reverse complement strand
AACTCAACTCTTTTTCTTTATTGCCTACCATACCTAAATTTAATCACCTAAAGATAAGAAAACTAAATTATTTAGCAAAAGGATAGGTCAATATACTTAATTATCAGCCCTTAAATGCAAAAATCTCATTAATTACTTAGTTAACGAAATTCAGTATATTTTTAAATTCTCGCTATAGTATAGTGATTTAACGTATATTTAAACACTTGATTAATAAAGATCCTTTCGATAACTTTATTTTGAAATTCCATATTATATGAACGCAATAGATTCTGAGTTTTTTCTTCTACCTCAAATACATGGCCGCTCCATTTTTAAGAGGGTGATTCCAACAGTTAATTATTTGGAGAGAACATTTAAATCACTAGAACAAAATCGTTGGTCTTATACTGATTTGAAATCTTGGGCGCAACAAATCATTAAAGGATATGCCTCTCAAGATGTAATTTATGAATTAAGGGCTGCAGATCAAGGTGGAATGGATCGTAAACATGCAAAGAGCCTATTGAATAATCCAGGTCCTGTATTAGAGATTGTAAGAGGGTTAAGATCCAAGAAATTTGAATCACGTAAAGAGGCCTTTGAATACATACAAGATAAACGAAAAAAAGGCCTATTGCCAGGTATGGGCATTGGATATTTTACAAAATTGATCTATTTCTTACAACCATCCCTCAAAGGCTATATTATGGATCAATGGTTAGCCAAATCTGTAAACCTTCTACTCGGAACTCCTTTAATACATATTGCCAGCAAAACCTGGGTATCGGACCAAAATACACCCGCTATTTACAAAGACTTTTGTACATATATAGATGGCCTAGCTTTAGAAATTGGTAAATCGGGGGTTTGACACAGAGGAATTCCTATTTTCTATAGGCGGCCGTAAAAAAGGAATGTGGCGCGGGCATGTGGTGCAGCATTATTAATGTCGCTATTTTAATGTTTTCGAGTATGCTTAATTTGATTACAAGCCACTATCTCTTAATTAGATAGCGGGTTTGAAAGATTTTCGAAAATGATTTTTCTGAATGAATAATATACTTGACAAAATTTATATTGTTAAATAATCTGACAACAAAAATTTTGTCAAATCCATATTCCGCTGCAAAATACACCACTCGTTATTTAATAAAAAAGAATGCCAAGACGGAGCTGTATCTACAAATTTAGTGACAAAGGCGATAAGAAGTATTTTCATAATTTTTGCATCACTCTCAGTTGTCCGGAAAATCCGAACAACTGAGAGTGATGTGCACAAGCGATCATCCATTATTGCTGTTCAAAAAATTAGAATGTTCATGAAACATGAACATTCTAATTTTTTGAACAAATTGATTTTTGATTATGGTAAGATTATTTAAGTTTATAGCTTAAGCTATCTTACAATATAAGATGGATAGTGACAAGTAAAGAAATAGCATAATTCACCGGCTAAAAACATCTTGATTTGGATCAATGGTCGAGCTTCTAATAATTTGTTTACTTGGGAGAAAAATCGGAAATTCCGATTTTTCTCTTTACTTTGTTCTAAACCAGTTCATCTTCTTTGAGTATATTAAGTAACATTTCATTAATTATGAACTTAGATTTTGAAACATTTCGATCATCTGTTACAATGCCATCTATATCGTTTCATCTTCTAATTTATTCTCGATTGTGGCATCCGTTTGATCAAATAATTTGTTGACTTAGATTACCTCAGTTGTTAGCTTTGGTGCTATGAACAATATTGAAAGAAAACGTTAGCGTAATCTTGTAAGTACCCCATTTTTCCGACAGCTGAGATTGGACTTTTCTAATTTACGTTACTAATTGATTTATTTGTTGTTGGTGCCTAATATTTTTTGATAATTCCGTTGGTGTAAGATTCCCAAGCCCTTCATGCGGTCTGTTGTTATTATATTCATCCATCCATGCCTGGGTATGTTCTCTTACTTCGGACAAGTTGAAAAATAAATAAGCATCCAAAATTTCTTTGCGATAACTTCGGTTGAACCGTTCGATGTAGCCGTTCTGCATAGGCTTACCGGGCTGGATAAATTGAATAGCGATGCCTTGGTCTTTACACCAGAGCTCAAAATGATGACTGGTGAATTCGGGGCCATTATCTACGCGGAGACAGAGCGGTTTGCCCCGCCAGTCTATGATTTGTTCCAGTGTTCGAGTTACCCTTAACGAAGAAATAGAAGTAGCTATTTCGATGCACAATATCTCACGGGAACAGTCGTCCATCACATTAAAGGTTCTAAACCTGTTTCCGCTGGCCAAGCTATCGCTCATAAAGTCCATGCTCCATTTTTGATTAATGCTGACCTGTTGTTCCAAAGGTTGTTTCTCCCGAGCAGGTAGCCGACGTTTGCCACGTCGCTTCTTGTTCATATTTAGCAGCTTATATACTCTGTATACTTTTTTATGGTTCCATGGCTTACCTTCTCTGCGCAGGTAGGCATATAGTTTTCGAAATCCATATACAGGATGTTTGGAAGACAGCTGATCTAATGCTGCTATAACGGCACTATCATCTTTCTTACTAACATAGTAATACTGTGAACGGCACATACCTGTCAATTTACAGGCTCCGGTGACACTCAAACCGTGATCTAGGACAATCTCCTGGGTTAACTGTTTTTGTTGCCGGAGCCCCAACCTTTTTTTGTGATGACTTCTTTTAGGATATCATGGTTCATACTCAGTTCGGCAAACATCTTTTTTAAGCGGGCATTTTCTTCCTCAAGTTCCTTTAGGCGTTTGACATCTGAAGCTTCCATGCCTCCGTAACGGCTCTTCCAATTATAAAATGTGGCCTTGCTAATTTCCAGCTCACGGCAGATGTCTTCGGTCTTTCTGCCTTCTTCGCCCTCTTTGAGTGCTCGCACAATCTGGCTTTCTGTAAAACGTGTTTTTTTCATTTTATTACTTAAATCTAAACATTTATGTCCAGTTTTAAGCTGTTTGATTTTTTGGGACTCTTACAATCTGTCTATACTATTAAAAACCTTATATTAGAAAAAATAAATTTGCCATTTTTAAAAAATTATTGACCAACTAAAAATTTATTAAAAAAGAAGTTTGTTACCATACGATTGTTCCAGAAGCAAATGGATGATATGGGAATACTATAATTTTCGGACTTTGGAAAAGACTATGGTAAGCATTAAAATTTTTTACAAACCCCTATATAACGCATTATGAATTCTCATTTAAATATATTTAAGACTTTTAGTAAAGAAGAGCGTACTTACCAGCTAGAAAATGATTTAACACGCGCTTTCGCTATTTGCTTGCAAGAAGACGCTTTGTTTTTTCACGAAGTCTTGAAAGTGATTTTCAATGACGATAAAGAACTTGAATTACTTTTAAGTAATGTTGAGACAGAAAACAAGTTATATATAAATATTCAAGAAAGCTCATCGGACATAAAGACTTATGACAGAATAATCGCTGTGTCGCTTTCTGAAAATGAAATGAATATTGAAAGTTTCAAAAATCAGGTTGATTTAAGAAAATATGATCCTATTTGTGATATTGTTATAATATTGAACGAAATTGTGATTATAGTAGAGGCTAAGCGTGATAATGTAGATTGTACGGCTCAACTATTTAATCAAGCATATAATATCGTTAGAAATAGTAATAACACGGAAAACTTCAATAATATTGTAACTCCAGTAGATTTAAATTGGAAAAAATTGATGCAAATAGCATCCAAAGTGTATTCTTTTCAAAAGACAGTAGGACAGGTTAATCGCCTAACCTTGGATTTTATCAATCTTGTAAAGGGCCACAATCCTAATTGGTTACCAGAAACTCCAATAGCGGCACTATTATCAACTCAAACTTCAAGCATTCGTCGGCGTGTGGCTTCAGCGCTTAATTATCTAGATATAAAATCAGATTTTAAAAAGTTAACTTACAGTGATCGATTAGGTTTATTATTCACTAAACCTTGGGCTCAAGAGATTTTATTTCATGTAGCTGAAAATGGCAATTTAGAAATAACTGTATATGCGGGTAACACAAAAGGACAAGGATGGCATATCTTTTCAAAAGAAGTTCAAATAGCGAAATATTTAAAAATTGATGGGTTAGATTACACTGTAAATCAAAGATATCATATAAAGTTAACCTCATTTCAAAAATTCTTTGCAGGATTATGGGTAGATGATGAGGCTTTTAAGAAACCAGGTTTATATTCTACAGAAAACTATCACAACTATACTGGGAGAAATATAAAAAGTAACGGGGATTGGAACGCTGTAGAACAACTGTTTGACGATTACTTCGCCCAAGATTATAATTGGAGAGAAGCATTAAATTGGCAGGAGAAGGTTCTTAATACGAATAAAACTCAATTCGATTTATCATTCGGTTACGAGCTGTTTGTTGTAATACCATTTAATGAATTGAAAAAGAGTGATACATCGGCTATAAACTTAGAGGGTTTAACAACCTTAATAGCATCTATTTATAGATCATTCGAAAATGATTTAATAAAGTAATAGCACCACACATTCCAGAAGGCACTTACTGGGAACCTCTATTACATTGCATGTTATTATTTGTTAATGCAAACAATAACAATACATATCATATTCGTTCTGTTCTTAAAACGCCCGTATATTTTTAAAGAAAATAATATACTCAAGTTAAATAGGCAAAACATTCTCCTGTTGTCGAACACACATGGAATGCACCAACTATTGGATTTTCCCCGGGGATCGTTATCGTCATCCATTGCGGCGATGTCTGCGATGCAGGTGATATGCAGCAGCTATCGGATTTCTTTGTGTGGTATGCGGGGCTTCCCATACCACACAAGGTATTTGTCCATGGTAGTCATGATCTCCCCTTTGAACTGGAACCGCAACGAAGCAAAAATTTGTACCCGAAGGAATCCACTGGCAAAACGATACTTCCGTTAGGATCAACGGCGTCCAGATTATGGGTATCAGTGATTTTCCTTTTTTTCATCAGATGGAATCCGACATGCAAATCGATATCATGGTATCACACTATCCGCCATCGGGTATTTTGGACAATGGCTATGGTAACGCGGAGATCCGTGAGTTTGTTCTGGAACGATCCCCTAGCTACCATGTTTTCGGTCATAACCATACAGACTATGGTAAGATGAAGGTTAAGGCAATTCAGTTTATCAACGCCTCCTTGTATGAGCTGTTGAAAGAAAAGATGTGATTAGCATGGTTATTTTTCAGCTCTTACTATTATTTCTCCTCTAATCTTTCTATTGGGTCTTCTAATAATCTTACTAATAAAATTAATCTTGATTTTCCTATTAAAAGCGGTTTTGAATGGTTTAAGAAGGATTTCCGCGAATCTATTTATAGACTCTTCTCATAAAATTATATATTAGTTCTACTTAATTATTCTAATTGGCCTACACTATTTACGGATATTATGCTGCTCCCCTAAAACTAGACATAAATTTAAGGTATGAAATAAATAGATTAAATTAGCAATATTATGTCACGTACACGGAGAACATTTAGT
>NZ_JBNPWQ010000075.1:0-5950 GCF_050433745.1 Sphingobacterium sp. HSC-15S19 | reverse complement strand
ATTAGGGGGTCAACATCAGCCAGTA
Organism: Sphingobacterium sp. HSC-15S19; assembly: GCF_050433745.1. Classification (NCBI taxonomy): domain Bacteria; kingdom Pseudomonadati; phylum Bacteroidota; class Sphingobacteriia; order Sphingobacteriales; family Sphingobacteriaceae; genus Sphingobacterium; species Sphingobacterium sp. HSC-15S19. The sequence continues at coordinate 5,925 of NZ_JBNPWQ010000075.1, read as the reverse complement.
TGGCAGTTGAATAACAGCTTTAAACGCACTACGCATCCCTAATTCTAATTCAATTTTGAGGGGTCAGCTTACACAAGTATATCCATCTAACCACCATTCTGGATTTATATGACCGCAAATGTATTGGTTGGAGTATCAGTGATGGGATGAAAACTGAAGAAACTTCATTGGCAGCTTGGAAAATGGCAATTAAGCACCGTAAACTGTCTCCTGGTCTAATTTTTCATTCGGACCGTGGCGTACAATATGCATGTGAAAAATTTAGTAACACGTTAGATTCCTATAAAATCATAACAAGAAGTATGAGTAGAAAAGGTAATTGCTGGGATAATGCAGTAGCAGAAAGCTTCTTCAAAACGCTAAAATCCGAGCAGATTTACGGTAATAAGTTGATTACCAAGGATCAGATGAAAGCAGAACTATTCGAATACATAGAAATCTGGTATAATCGAGAACGTCGTCACTCCACATTGGGAAATCTTACAATTGAGCAATTTAATAACAAAGAGCAAAAAATTAAAAAAGCTGCTTAACTAGCACTGCCGATTTTATTTGCAAGTCCAGGTCAGTTAACTTATCTTTTATTTCCGATTTCTTCATACTTATTAAACCTTAAAAAGGTCTTTAAATTTACATTTAATTTTCCGATTACACACAAGCGGATAAAAATTGGCGAGAGCTATCGCAATCAAAGCAAGTCCCGCTGCTTATCTTTATGTTGAAAAAAAAAGTTATATGAAAACAGCAGGACTTGACGTGCATAAAGATAGTATTTTTTGTGCGGTATTTAATGGGAAGCATTATTCGGATGTGGAGGTTTTCGAAACCTTCAGTACGGGCATTCGACAGTTGGGAGCCTACTTGAAGGCTGCGGGTGTTCTCCGAGTAGCGATGGAGAGTACCAGTATTTACTGGATCCCGGTCTGGAATATTCTCTCTGAAATGGGCTTTGATCTGATGCTGGTGAATCCCTTTTTAATCAAACAGCTGCCCGGCCGCAAAAGCGATGTAAAGGATGCACAGTTGAATAATGCTTTCCAGTTTGTTTAGATAATGAACTAGTTGAGTTAAGCAGGAGCTGTCCAAACGAACCTTCCTTGAGATAGTATGAGAAGAATAGGATTCAGTTTTCCCCCAACTCGTTATTGATATTCCTGCAAATAAACCGAACGGTGTAGATCGGCTACGCATCCGGATAAAATACTTAGTTAATGCGGTTAGTTGTCTTTCTGTTAAGCTTTTTTTGTTAATTAAGCGTTTGTTAATTTCAATAAATAAATCTCGAGATGCCAAATATATGGCTTCTCTAAATATTTCACTTTCATTGAAGAAAAACTCTAAATTTTCAGGGAATGTTTCACAAGGATTTAAGATCGGCTTTCGCAATAATAGTCTTTCATCGAATTCGAAACTTAGTTTAGAAGTAGGATTTCCGTCCATAATGGTTTGTCGTTTTTAAGTATTGTTAATAAACCTAATCCTATTCCGGACAAACCTTCTAGCAATGTGTTGTTATCGCGATAACCTACATTAACTATAAAATGTTTGCGATAGTTGATTGGATCAGGAAATTTAGATATGTACAAATGTAGATTTGTAGAAACTAGCGAATATAGATCATCGTTTTCTAAGTGTCGGTTCAGATAGTTGCAAAGTAGCGCATTTCCAATTAGACCATGACAAAGGCTCCCATCCTTTATACTTTGCTTTTCAATAGATAGTTTACAAACACTTTTTATAATTTCTTGTAGCTTTAATTCAAGATCTAATCGGCCAACTTTATAGCTTAAATCGTATAACACGGCACTGTTACCAAGATCTCCATAGCACCAAGCTATCCTTGAGCCACTTTTTTTTGTCAAATCTCTTAAATCGATATCGTAAGGGAAATAATATTCGTTTACTGTGTTATTTGTCACAAACATTATAAGATTTATCATCTTATCGAGCATGGATCTAACCTCATCACTTCTTATTTTGAGTTTTAAAAAGAGATTTAAAGCGTGCATCACTGATATCATGCCATGAGAAACTCCTAAATTTATTGTATTATAATGAGCATTATTCTTTGAACGAGAGAAGTAAGTCGTGCATGCCATAGTATCGCTGATCAATGTACAATTAGCAAGAAGATTATCTAAAAGAAGCGTTAGATTTTCAACGTTATAAGGACCCTGAGAAGCCTTATTCAATAGATATATTAAAGCTCCTGTCCCTCCATGTAAATAGTCCATGTTTTTTTCTGCGAAACTGAGTTTAATACATTTACTAAGTTCGTCTTCTAAACTAGGAAAGATGTTATCAGCAGACTCCTCTATAAATCCCTCACGGTTACAAATGTCTATCAACCAGGCTATACCAGATATCCCACTACAAATGCTGTAATCCAATTTACTTATAGAAACCTTAGATAAAATTTTTTCTAGTGTTTTGAAAGCAATGTCATGATATTTATCCAGTCTGTAATATTTCCACAAATAGAAATAAAACAGTGTCTTACCACCTAGGTCACCAAATAGATATGGTGACGCAAAGGAATCATTCTGTTTACTAAGAATTCTTTCAATTGCAAATACTTCTTCTTCTAATTTATCCATATATACTGACATTTAGGAATTAGGTATCTAATTATTATTAGGCTTAGCATTAATCCAATAAAACAAATTATAGAAGTTAAGTCATTTATAATCACGTAATCCAGTTGGAGAGAATTCATCAGTCTAAATGGATAAGAGTAGATATTCAAAAAATAATACTTCCAGTTATGTAGAAAAAAAGAAGGAAACAAGATCAAGAGAAAAGGGAGAGTATTAATTAAAAAATTTTTAAAAAAAATGTTAAGTACTAAATGGACTGAAGAAACAAACAAAGAGATAAGCAATATTCCCACGGTAAATCCCCCAATTATTGTTGGGCTATACAGCACAAACTCCTTAATGCCAAATAGAGCTCCTATTATATACCCGATAATTAGCAAAAGCAAACTAGAAAAAATCGTAGTGTAAACCAAAAACATCCAGATTAATAAAAGCTTAGAAACGAAGTAATTGCCCATTTTGAGTGGCAATATTGAATGAGTGCGTAACCCATTGTGCCTATGCTCATTCTCTAATATGACAAAAGGATAAACAATAGCAAATAATGGAAGTACGAAACTGAGCACCATTAAGATATCTTTGCTATAAATTACCCAAATGTCATATCCCGTTGCTGCTGCCGAGATTGTATTTTCAAATTGTAAATAAGATAATAACAGGACCAAAAGCTGAGGAATAAACAGAGTCAGCAGTACTATTTTGTTTTTCGTAATTCTATATATATCCGCGTATAATATTTGAGTAATTCCCATCATACATTAATTAGTTAATAAATTAAAATACAGTTCTTTCAATGAATATATTTCGGTACATATTAATTCCATTCCATCTAACTCCTCTGTTCGGGCATTAATTATCAAACCCAAGTCCTTATTTGTATCAATAAAAAATCTATTTTTAAATCTATCGTCTAGAGAAGTTGTCTTTTTGACATGATGCACCATAAATTCACTTCCTTGCTTTCTATAAAAATCTAAAACTATTCGTCCTTCTTTTAGAAAGATTAAGTGATTACATAGTTCATCTAATTCCGAAAGGTCATGGCCTGATACAACAAATGTTATCTTCCTTACAGAACATATTTCATTAATCTTTTTAGACAAAAATGATGCATTTATGGGGTCTAAGGCTAACCACGGTTCATCAAGAAAAATTACAGTTGGTGATCGCAATAAAGATATTACAATCTTTAAACGCTGCTTATACCCAGACGACAATTCCGATACTTTATGATTTTTATAACTATCCAGTTCAAACTCTACCAATAAATCTTCACCAATTTTAGGTTTTACGTTTAGCAGTTTAATATAATAACATATATTTTCCCTAACAGTTATCGTATCGTAGGTAGAACTATGATCTAGAATAGCTGCAATTTCACATTTTGTTTCGATTTCGTTTCCTCTAATATTTCTATTTAGAAATCTTATATTCCCGCTATACCTAGTCTGTACACCTGTTAACAAATTTATTAATGTTGATTTGCCAGCACCATTAGGCCCTAAAAGCCCAACAATACTTGGTGATTTAATTAAAAACGATATATTGTCAATTATCAGCTTCTTCTTAATTGAAAATGATAAATTTTGAATATTATATACATCCATATCTTAATAATTATTTGGCTTCATTTTATTTATCAAAAAAAACGCATCAAGCTTATCAAACCAGTTATTAGCGAGATTGTGATATCCATAAAAACGCATTGTCATTTGTTCAGCAGCTCTGTTTTTAGGAGGAATAACAAAAGCTATTGAATCAATTTTATTTTTAAGGGCAAATTCCAAGTTATTTTTAGTCACAGGATTTACCCGTTGAATATTACCCGAAGCAATATTTCTCGTATACCCTTCAATGGAAGTCGTCAAAATTGTGTAAGCCCTCTTTTTATAAAAATCTTTTACAAAACCTCCAAAAGTCTTTCTTGCTTGGTTTTCTTTAGATGCATGTTCATTTGCTATCCACACAATTGCTTTACGGTCTTTCTGAAATGCCATTTGCCATCGAAAATTTTCAAATAAAATCGAATCCCTATAGTTATTATAAGCTAACGATTTCAAATACATTTTTGCATAATAAAAATGATATATATTCTCAATATAGCGATGATATATACTGTCTTTTAAGCTGATATTATTCTGTGATAAGACTAGCTTAGACATGCCTTTTAGCTCTTTAAGGCACTTCTGGCGGTTTGATTCCATTTCTTTCGTTCTAGAATTAAAAAAAAGTACAGGACCAAATCTATTTTTTAACGAAAACCAAAAGTGCTTATAGTCACTGGAATTATAACCATTTAGACCCTTGAGATACAACATTAAGTCTTCACGTATCTTGTCTTGAGAAAATATTGTAGGAATTTGAAAATCTAAACCACCTAGATACATTGGGTCGTTTGTTGTTGCTTTGGATGTAATAAAGTCTCTTAAATCATGTGTTTCCTTAGCTCTGCTCCAAAAAGGATAGACTGCATTTGCAAAGTCAAGACCAGCTCCATGCTCTAATGATTGGTAAAATCGGAGGGTTCGATAAAGGGGAGCTTCCAAATACAATGATTTAAAACCTTTATTATAGAGATGCATGACTAGCCGAGCATAGATCTGTTGTGTCACACCGTCTCCATGCTGCTGCTCTCCTAAAATAATGATCTGTTTATCAATGAGAACAGAATCACTAAAACTGAAACCTTCGTTAAGATTTTGATTTACTAACGTGACATCTTTTGAAAGATTAATAATCCGCGATCTTTCCGTACTTATTTTATCCCCATTTTCAATTCTACAGTAATAATAAAAAATTAATACACAAATGATTAGTAACGAAAATGTAAACAAAACGGTTTTAGTTGTCATAAAATATCTGAATTGATAACGCTGATATATTCTGCTTCTTTTTTCCTCCAAATATCTTTTTTAAAAAGTCTGGAGAAAGATCTGTTTATGAGATAGCTCCCAGCTTTTCAACATTGTAATTATAAGTTCCACGGGTTTTGTCATATTCAATTGGAAATCCCAAATTTTTCATTTCAGAAAGATCTTTAAGTAGTGCACTTCTTGAAAGATTCATTTTCTGAGCAAATTCACAAGGTGTTCCAGTTTGCCGCCTTTTAATAAAAAAATGCAAACGGTTCAGGCGCATTAAATATGTTGAAATTCCCATAATAAAATTATTTTTCGTTTATAACTATGTGGTTGTAGCATTAGATCACTTGCTAAGTAAATATAACAATAAAAATCACTTGCGTCCTAAACGTTTAAAAAGTGGCGGTGATTGGATATAGCAAAGTTGCTATATTTAAATTGCAAAATTATAACACACCGCCATGATA
>NZ_JBNPWQ010000074.1:0-6400 GCF_050433745.1 Sphingobacterium sp. HSC-15S19 | reverse complement strand
ATCATGGCGGTGTGTTATAATTTTGCAATTTAAATATAGCAACTTTGCTATATCCAAACACCGCCACTTTTTAAACGTTTAGGACGCAAGTGATTTTTTATATAATAAAGGATGGTGTTGTTATTGCACCACCCTTGTATTTCAATTTTTAAGTAGCTATTACGCTACGTCCAAAACTCCTATTTCTTGCTTGTAGATTGCTGTTGCACCCAAAGAAAAACGAGCTTGTACTTTTACTTCATCGTCATCTTTCGAATACCAATGTTCTAATTCAGTAGATTTCAAATCACCACCTGTTTGCAAGTTTCTAGCACGTGCAAATACAACTTTGTTTGTTCCATTCAAACCAGTGGCGATTTGGAAAATTGCAGTAGTACCGAATAGTGTATTATCTTCAACAGCTTGATAAATATTTTTACCTGCTAATACAGCTTTGTATTTATCGTATACTTCTTTACCTAAAAAGATTCTGAAATCTTCTTGGTCTCTTACTTCAATAGGCATAGCTAAATAAGCATTTTGTAATTCCGCAACAATATCTGCACCTGTAACCGCTGATAAATCAAATGTACCTGTCGCTAATTGCTTCAAGAAACCGTCGATAAATTTCATGTTACCTGTTTTTGTTTTATCACCTTGCCATACTAATTTTTCGATTTCAGCTTGATTTTTTGTTGCAACATCATCACCGATATATTCGATAAATAAAGCATCATCAAAGCCGCTTTCGCCTTTTTGTTTAGCCTTTAAATCTTCTACAGCGTATGTTTTTACCAAAGTGCGAGCGCACAAAGGGAACTTCATTGCAATTGGTTGTACAACCAAAACGTTTTGTGCTAATGCTACAGAACCTAATTCAGATAGTTTACAAGCACTACCATCTTGCCATACAACATCTGTTTCTAATAATTGGATAGCTTGATTACCCATTGCTGTTGGGTCAAAAGAACCCTTTTCTGTTAAGAATTCAATTGTCTTTCCACCTAAGATGGATTTTAGCATAAACTTACGGCTCTGCTCCGAGGTATATGCTGGTAAATTGGTTACGTTATAACTCATATTATTTTTTATCTATTTTTTTAATAATTGATTAGGCGTATCGCTTGGCTAAGCTTGCCCATTTGTCTTCTTTTACGTCTTCTGCAACAGTATTTTGTTTACTAAATGATGCAGGCGTATTCTTTAGAATAGCTCTAAACTCTTCGATTTTGGTGTCGATTTCTTTAGAGAATTCCCCTTTAAGTTCTTTGATTGTTGCTTTTAAAGCTTCAATTTCAGCTTTTAATTCATCAACTTCTTTGGTGTCTTCTGTTGGCTCTTCGGCTAAGTCTTCTTTTTCCTTATCCTTTTCATCCTCAACACCTTCGATTAATAAATCAATTGCTTCGTCTTCAGCTTTTGATTCTTCAGCATCACCTTTTTCTTCTTCGTCTTCAGCTTTTAATTCTTCTTCAGCAACATCATTTGCTACTGTTAACACTTCAGATATTTTGCCATCTGTAACTACGAAGGAATCACCATTAGGCAATTCAACTGTACCGTTCGGCGCAAGTTCTGAACCTGTTGATGTGCTAACATATACTTCTGTACCGACCTCATTAGCCGTATACTCATATACAGTTTCACCCACCGTTGAAGATTTAAATGAAAATTGAGAAACTAATTTTTCAAATTTTGCTTTTAGCTCTTTAAATGATTTTATGTTCATTTTTATCTCTTATTTTCTGATAAATATTGGCTTACTATTTTTTAGTATTTAGAGCTTGTAAAGCATTTTCAATTTCTTGTTCTAAAGTCAATTGGGAATTGAAATTTTGTGTCAATTGGTTAATAAAATAGCCTTCAACGGAGAATCCTGTGAATTTACCTGATTTGATGAACTGCCATAGTTTTTGAGCACTTTTATCTGATTTATCTAACTGTACCCCCACAATCCAACTGCCGTCAACTGCATCAATTCCATGCGGTGCACTCATACCCATAGCATTATTAACAATATATGATTGCCACACATGTGCATTTACAAATGTGTCCGAATGTTGAAGGTTAATCGAATGTTGGTATCCACTATAAAAATAGTTTTGTGCTATAGTTCGAATTGTGTCTTTGGAGAAAAACACATCATATTCTTCTTTAGTGACTCCATCAAAACGTGGTATGATTTTATCAGGAATCATTGCAACACCGATTAACTCCATTCTATCCTCATTTGCAACGGCAAAAGTTTCTTTCTTTTCCTGTTTGCTAAAGGCTAAAAATGAACTTTCAACGGCAGGTGAATCCACGATACTAATCACGTTCACATCCATTCCAATTGCTGGGTTGATTTTTAGCTCATATAGTTTTCTATCCATATTTTTTTCCAATAAATATTGGATGGGAATAAAAAACCCCTTACTTGAAGGGGTAAAAAACTAATAGCTCGATGTTCTTTTGATGAATTGATTTTTCTGTTCGTTTGTTTCCAAATCACTATTTGTTATGTAAGCTTTAACAACTGTCTGTTCTTGTTGCTGTTGAATTACATCGCTTAATTTGTCGGTTCCGTTTTCAGCTGTTTTTAAAACCGTACTATTTATTACCGGTGCGCTAAATGTTGGTGCATCTGCTCCTGCTCCGCCTGAGGTATCACCATCAACTTTAACACTCATTATTTTTTTAACTGTTGCAAGTCCTGACATAATAACCGATGCCATTGCAGGAATGTTAAAAGGATATGGTACCTCTTTCATTACTTTTGCTCCTGCGCTATACGAATCGATTGTTGCACTTGCTATTGCCATAGTTTTACCTGCAACTGTACTCTCGCCTAATAGTTCACTTGCCTGACTTGTTGCATCGCTAATTGTGGATAGATTTTGAAATTTCGCTTTGGTTTCTTCATCCAACAGTTTTTTCTTTGCTTTGCCATTAGCTTTTTCCGCTTTTTGAATGTTATCATTATGTTTTTCAGTCGCATCTTCAATTTCCTTATTGTTCGCTTCGATTGCGGATAATTTTGCATTTAACTCTGCTTGAATGTTTGTGATTTCATTCGCATTAGTTGCAGGGTCAGCCATTAACTCCTTTAATCTCGCTTGACCTTCTTCGTATAGTCGTTGAATCTCGCTATTTTCAAGATTCTTAGTTTCCGTTGTTATTGCTAACAATGTATCTTCATACTCCTTTTTTGCTTGCAATTGAGCATCAAGCTTTTGTTTTTGGATTTTAAAAGTATCGTCTTCGTCTATTTCATTTTTATCCATTGAATTAGCCAAATCCTTTTCGGCTTCCTTTTGAGCAATTGACAATTGTTTAAGTTGTGACAGATATGTTAATTGATTATTCAATCTAGCATCTAAATCAACCCTTTGCTCTGCTGTTGCGTTTTCTTTTTGCTTAGTATAGCTTTCTATTGTCTCTAAGTATTCTTTTGAAAAGTCATCCAAAAACTGACGGCTGTTGCTCTTTATATAGTTAAAATATTCATCATCATATTTTTTGTTGACAATATTCCTTTCAATTTTTTCGGCTTGTTCAAGCTTTGTTATATCTTGGTTTAATTTGCGAGCTACAGCAATCTGTTCTTTGTATTTATCGGAAAGATTTTTTAAATCGGTTTGTCTTGAATTATGATTTGATGCATAAGTTACTTTTTCAGCTTCTTTTAAATACCCCTTCAATTGAGATAATAACGTATCATAAGTTTGTTTATTTTTTTCCGCTCTTTCTTTAGCAAGGTCATTAATTCGCTTTCTTTCGGACAATATCAATACGTTTCGCTCCGTATTAAGTTCAATTAGTTGTTTTTGTTCCTCATCATTTAGCTTCTTATTTACTTTTGCCGTTTCGATTAATGATTGACGTTTTAAAGAGTTACGTTTTAACGATAATTCATAGACTTCTTTTTCCTTATCATTCATTGCTGATAGCATTTCTATTTGGCTATCAATACCCGTTACAATACCTTGATTTAGCTTCTTTAGTTTTTCTAGTTGTCTGCCTGCTTCGGATGTAATTCCGATGAAATCAGTAACTTTTTGGATTATATTACCAATGAATTGAGCAACATCTTTTAAGCCAGGAATTAAATTAAATACGACTTCTTTAAGCTTGTCAAAATTGGTCACTAAATATGCTAATGCAGTAACTAGTAAACCAATTCCGATTGCTTTAAATGCCATACCAAAGCCATTAGTTGCTCCAGTAGCACCTTTTGTTGCACTTGTTAAACCTTCCGTTGCTGTACTTGCTTCACCTGTTGCAGTACTAATTGTATTGATTGTGTCGGTTGCAACTTTACCTGCTTTGAAAGATGACATTAAAGCCGTCCATTGCTTTCTGAATTGATTTAAGCTTTGTAAGCCCTGCATGATGGATTGTAATTGCATAAGCTTTGCAATGTTTTCTTCTGCTGTTTTGCTTTCAATACCCATTAATTGCAAAGCACCTGTAACACCGCCTAATACACCAGTAAGGTTTTCCCCTGCTTGAACGAATTGCCCAAATCTGTCAACTGAGAGCGAATCGACCGCTAAATCAACATTTTTGACATTTTCTTTTAACTGTGCGACCTTAGAAAGAATCTCATTAAATTCTTTACTACCCTGTTGCCCTGCGGTTGCCATGGCATATAAGCGGTCCTCTAATTCCCCAATCTCCCTATTTACGTCCCGAAAAGGTTCATTTATATCACGAATTTTTAATTCTAATTCACCTGCTTCATTTGATAATTGTTGTAATTTAAGTGGGTCTTTTGTCGTTCTCTGCTGGTCACGAAGAGACTTCAATAAGTCCTCCATTTCCGATAAAGAAAGGATTGTATTTTTTAAGTCCTTGTTATCGGTTTGAGGTTTTATTTTGTTCTTGTTGACATTTTGAATATCATCATTTAGGTCTTCAACTACTTTCCCAATATTTTTAACTTCGTCAACATTGGAAGAGGGTTGTATAATTGTCTCATTTAAGTCTTTTATTGCCTTGGTCGTTTGCTCAATCTCCATATTGACCTGTGCCAATGCATCGCCACTGACCTTTAACTTAACTTCTTGAAGAGCATCAAGTTTTTTCTCTAATTCCTGAACTTTCTTTTCCGCTTCTGCTACATCGACAGATACACCAAGTAAAATCTCTTCTTTATTATTGTTATTACCTTTAATAGCCATATATTTTTTAGATAAATATTGGCTTGGTGGCAAAGGGCGGAAAACAAAAAAGGCTACCCTATTGGATAGCCCTCATTTACATACTCTGGTAAATATATGTAGGGTACTTGTATGAACAAATATATATTAAATCGTAATCTTCTGCAATTTGCACTTTGATAGTAAAGTATTATTGTTATAATTTACCTCTAACAACTTGAAATAAGCGTTACCATCTTCATTTTCAATATATATAGGCTTTGTAAAATCCAACGCTTCAATATCTTCTTTAGTTAGATATATTTCAACTTCCAAAATGGTCAAATTATTATCTGTCAACTCCTTTATCCTATTGGTGTAGTACAGATTGAATAATGATTTAGACTTATTTATTGCTGTATAATCATAAGTCATCAAGTTATACGGAATATCGAATAATAACATCCCCTCAAAAGCATCCAATGTATTAAATGACAACATACTACAATAGTTATATGAGGGTCTATAACCTATTAGCGTATCACCGTTTTTAATTTCGTACGAAGGGGAAACAGGTTTTAATCCATTGTTGTACAAAATCCGAATGTTAGATTTAAAAGGCTTTTTCTCTCCCATCAAAGAATCTGATTCGTATAAAATCGGAAGATTTTTTAAGTCCTTTGAATGGGATAGGTTTTGAGTTGGTGAAAATATTAATTCTACTGCGTTATCATCTTCTGTACCATTTTCATTCAACACCATATAATCACCGTAATTCGATTTGTATGTACTCGAATAGTAATCATTCATCATATCTGAATCTTCTACAAATTTGAATGAGTAACTTTTTGGAAGGTTAATATTTGTTGAGAATTTAGCTTTGTTCCACTCAATTTTATCACTCCAATCAACAGAATTTGAGGGATTTAAAGTGATAATGTTCTTATAAAAATCGTTGTAAGTAGAAAATATAAAACGGTTGGGAATGTCTTTATCTTGGTATAAATACAGGTTGAACATTTGCATCACCGACTTTAGAAAATCGACAATCTTTATATCCTTTGGAATGTAATTAAAGACATCAATAGTATCATTATAATTAACACTTATTTCCGTTGTTGTATTTTCTTTTCCCACCTGTATAGCAATATTATCAAACTCGATTCCTGTTTCATTTTTTGTATCCTTTGCGCTTTGGTCCTCTGTAATCGGTAAATCAGAATACACAACTTTTGGCAATTTAGAGTGCAGCAAAAATGGCACTAACGGTGCAGCATTTTTGGCAATAAGGAATGCAG
>NZ_JBNPWQ010000073.1:0-6616 GCF_050433745.1 Sphingobacterium sp. HSC-15S19 | reverse complement strand
TTGATGATCTGTGACTCGCTGAATTTGCTTTTTTTCATTGTCCCTAATTTATAAAACTACATTAATAATCGTAGCTATTTTTAGGGGAGATTACAAGAGGAACAAAAAAATGTAACCCATTTTTCCTCAATTTTGAATAGCATTTTAAATAACGATAATCAACAAAAAAGGGTAGAAATTACTTCCTACCCTACAATTTATAAATTTGGAAAATGAAATATTTATTATTTTTCTAATGTCCAGACCTGTGTTTTGTTATCAAATTTCGCAAAAACATCGTTCTGTTTTATATCAATTAACTTATAATCCTTGCAAGGTGAGTTCTGGTCAATTTTGGTAGTATAAGTTATTTTATCAGTAACGTCAGGTTTAAGTTCAATATAAAAGGTACCAATTTCTAATTTGTCTAATGTTACAGATAGGAATTTTGCATCCTTATTAATAGTGAAATTAATTGGAGCTGTTTGGTCATTTGCCAATACTTTATACATTTTTATATTTGCTGGAGCATACAATGGATTATCTCCAAAAATTAGATCTTTTCCGCTATTATCTATATAATTGATATTTGCGACCAAAGGAACGTAAATATCAGGACAGGCTACAATTTCATCTTCACTTTTACATGATCCGATGGAAACAGCAATAACGGATAGAATTAGAAATTTTAAATAATTTTTCATATTTAGTTTGTTTAATTAGTAATAGAGAGAACGTACACCATTGTAATTTCGCTACATTACCTATTGGATATCAATAGCTACCATCTCCTTAAGATCTCCAATAGTAATTTCTATTAAATAACGTCCCTCCCGCAATTCTGGAACATCAATTATCTTCTGTAAACCTCCATCTTTGTAATTAAGATCTACGATCGCTCCTGTTCCATTTGGTGAATATAATTTGATGTTTTTAATATATGTAGCTTTTGTATAATCCTTTGGATTGTTTCCTTCAATCGGACTTATATTGATTTTTTTACTTTTAGAATTATAGTCTGCTTTGAATAACGCCGACGTTGGACATGCCGCATATATCGTTACACCGCCACCTTGTGGTCTGCCACAATTGTCTGTATAGCTACAATTAATTGCACCTCCGCCACCTTTGATAGATACCCACGTTGTTGTTGAATTGGGATTATAAATATTTACCTGGACATTTGGAGGCAAGGTGCTTGTGTACCAATACCAGCCAGAGGTACCGTTGTCAGAATTTCCAACTAGGAACCATTCCTGCCAACCGCTGGAATTACAATTTCCATATTTTGTACTTTGTATGGATGTTGATGTTAAGGTTGTAATACGTTTTTCAGCTAAAATAAAAGAACCAATTTTAGCCTGTAAAATATCGCTGCCATCGCCGATTTTAGTTACAGTTGCTGTTGCTCCTGATCCTGAGACAGAAAATACACCCGATCCATAGGTTGACCAAGTTATGGTCGCACCCACAGGTGGAGACTCTAATGTGTATGTTTTAGAACCAGAGCAATTTAGTTCAGGGCCAATAATACTACGTTGTTTTGTGTATGCGATAGCTAATCCTGTCCCTGTAGGGTCAAGCCAGTCTCTTAATCTACGTTGCGCAATTGTTCCACTGTTCCACGACCAGTCAATTTTACCATAATATTTTGTAACTGGGGCGCAGATATTGTCACCCCCATGCAGTTGACCAATGATTAATTTGTTTTGATTTAGGATAAATGAACCAGAAGACCCTCCTTCTGTTGTACCATCTGTAAAATTGACTGCCCAATGTGAATTTGCGGGAGAAGTTCCTCCTCCTAACCAACTTATCGAACTAGGATATGAAGTTACGTTTTGATAAGAAAGCGAGATTTTTTTAATCATGCCTGCAGGATGATGAATTCCCGTTGCCGATGTTGCGCTGGTTGTATTTCTATCCCATCCCACCCAAGCAGGGTTATAATTTGTTAGATTTTTTGGGTCTTCTGATAGGCGGAATAAAGCCATGTCAGATGGCTCATAGTTTGCCACTAGCGTTGCTCCACTGGTTGTAAAGTGTGGAGGTGCTGTAGAAGGATTGGAACAGTTTGGACTTTCATAATTCCACCAAAATGTCCAGTCTGACGCATCTGGATTATTGACTGCATCCAAAGAACCTAAACAATGATTTGCTGTTAAAAAATAAGGGCTCATATCTCGTGTAGCAGTAGTAATTAGTGATCCGGTACATAGTGCATTCCCGTTTATTACGATTACTGCTACTGCTTGTTTTTCTATTTGGAACTGTGATCCTTCAGGGCAATTGATGTTGATGTAGCAAGATAAAGCCTTATTAGATATTTGGGAAGGTTGATCTCCGATTATTACATACCTATATCCATGAACAACATAACTAATTGAGATAATTGGTAGGTCAGTTACTCCTTTAGGTTGATAGTATTCGAGTATAGTATTATCACCATAGATTAATGCGGTAGCAAATTTGCCTGGTTTTTCTTTAGTGCCTTTATTATTTATACTGGTGAAAGCTCCAAAGGTCTGTGATTTACCTTCATTATATATGAATAGTTTTCCTCCTTCAGGTAGCCAAAATTTATCATATAATAAATTAATAGAAATGGCTTTTGGGCTGTTGATCTTAAAACGCCATAATCTGCCACCATCGGGGAGATCTTCCCAGGTTCCAGAATTCTGAATATTCCAATCTACTTTAATTTTATATCCAAATCTCGGAGGTCGATTATTGATGCTGTCTTGTCTGTCCTCTTCTATTAATCTTTTTAAATCTGGTATACCGGAAGTTTGTTTAGTGTCAATACCTTTCTTTAAATCAAGTTTCAGAGTTTGGGATATAGGATTTTCGTTTGTGCTTAATTGAGCAAAACATAATTGAATTACAAATAGTTGCCCAATGAAAATAACCAATGTACAAAAACTTGGTATTCTAAAATTCAACGAACGCCAGGTTAATAAGGATGTTAAGCTTTTCATATTTAATAGTTTATAGTTATGGAAATAAGTGATTCCTAAAATATCAATATGATTTGGTGTTAACCTATTGAAAATGGAGAGAATTATTCGTTAATATTTTTAATATTCTCAATTTTCAATAGCTTTTTTTGCTTTTCTTTCGAAAGGTAGTTGGGGAGTAACCTGTTTTATTTCTAAAATAATTGGAAAATGTTGTTGGTGAAGTAAAGCCAATTCGAACTGTTATTTCATTAACGGTCAAATCGGTTTCTAATAAAAATTGGATAGATTTTTCTAAGCGAAGATTATTGAGATATTGTCCAATTGAACAGCCGAATATATTTTTGGAAATTTTTCGAAGCTGCCATTCGGTTAACTTAAGTTTTATTTGGATTGTGGTAAGCCTACATTCATCTTCAAACATATAATGATTATGTAAATAAAGTTTGATATTTTCGCCAATTATCTCTTCTGGTCTATTCGTGTTTTTGTAGTCTTCAACAATATATTTATGATAAGTTGTCAAACAGGTAGAAATCTGTTTTAGTATACCAATATGATCTTCCATGTTCCTTACTACAGTCATCCTTAGTCTCCCTAATATGCTCCAGACCTCTTTAATAATTCTTTTATGGGGAAGTATTATCGGTGTATTGGAACTAGTCAACCAGGCATTGTATAATTCATCAAAAATCGAAGGAGATTCTTCCGTTGTAAAAGACCAAAGCTGTTCCAATGCGATACCTAGAATAGCATGATGACCGTTCTCTAATTTCATCTTATATCTGACCGCTGGCCCATAAGTTAGATAAAATGTTGGTTTGCGCATTTTTGTAAGCTTTTCACCTTGATAAGTAAAGTATTCAATCTCTCCGCACAAATGAAAAAAAAGAAATGTCGTTGGTTTTGTCAGTCTAAATAGTATTGATGCTTCTTGCTTTACTTCAAATTCAAAAAGTTGCATATTTGCTCCCATTAAACTTCTAGATTGCTCAGAAATCACAACCTCTGGAGTTTCAATTACTGTCCATGGGAGACCGGTCACCGGAAATCTGCAATGATTAGGTTTATGGCGAATTATTTTAGAAACTGATTTTCCACGATTCTCTTCAATAGGCTCTATGATTACTATCTGCTCCATGCCTTTATTACTATAAAAAGGGTGCAACATCATTAAGTTAGATTTCTATCCAAAAATTGATAGATGCGGATAAAAATTCTAATATCAATTTATAGCCGATTAAAATACGCTTATAAAGCCTTAATTTTAAATATTCTCGTCCAACTGTATTTTGACCTTGATAAATCATGGGATTTGCCCGATATTTTGGAATGTAACGATTTGGTATCTTTAGGCTTACCAAAAAAAGTGAATATTTTTTTTAATTGCTTTAGTTAGAGGTTGTTAAGTTTTGCGCAAATTATTATTGTATCATGTTATGTGCCGATTATCTTTCTTTAAGATCTTTCTTTATTATATTTAGTAAATTTTTGACTACATATTGCATAGGGAGATATTAGTAAGTAAACCAATATTACATGAGAAGAGAAATTATTTGGGGGAAATGGTACACCCCTTTCGTTAGGGTGATCGTGCATATAATTTTTTGGATGTTGGTCTTTTTTACGTATTATTTTACTTATAGAAGGCTAGGAGGGAGCTATATCTGGATTTTAGTAGCAAAAGAACTTTTTGTTACTACATCCTTGTTCTATTCCGGTATTTGGCTTATTTCAAAATGGATAGAAAAAAGAAAAGTACTTCCCCTCATAATATTTATTATCCTATCATATATCTGGTGGTTAAATATTACTTATTTTGCATGTGAGTTTCTTACTGATTTTGAATTAAAGGAAGGTAGTGGCATTTATAAGTATGTGAAATTTTTTACCAGTGATGGCTATTTCGGTATTTATCAACTTAAAAAATTTCCTGGTGCATTTCCTGATTTTTTAACCCTTGTATCCCTACCATTAACACCAAAATTGGTTAAGCATCTTATTGTTCAAGGCAACAAGATGCTTTTATTAGAAAAGAACCAGGCCGAACTCGAACTTGAAAAAGCAAATTTAGAATTAAAGACTACTAATCTTGAATTAGATAAAGCAAATCTTGAATTAGATAAAGCAAATCTGGAAAGAGATAACCTTAAGATGGAATTAGAAATTCTTAAATCTCAGATCTCTCCCCATTTTTTATTTAATACGTTAAATAGCATATATAGGCTGGCTGAAAAAGGAGAACCCAGTACTCCTAATACCATAATGAAACTGTCTAATATGTTACGGTATTTGCTTTATCAGACCAATGATGATAAAATATTCATCGCAAAAGAAATTCAGTTTTTAAATGATTATCTGGACCTTATCCAGATCAGATTCGGTAATAACATAAATCTGAATTTTAATATAGTGAAGATAAAGGAACCTTATCGAATAGTCCCATTAATGCTATTGCCTTTTATCGAAAATGCGATCAAACATGGACCGGAAAGAAGCAGAGCAGATGCAAGGGTTGATGTTTCATTAACAATTGATTCAGGTGTATTGAAGTTCGTAGTTGCTAATGGAGTAAATAAAAGCAGTACCGAACCACCAAAAGGTGGCATCGGATTGAAAAATGTTAAGAGGAGACTGGAACTTCGGTATAAGGATAGATATAAATTAGACATATCTGATAATCTGAATAGTTACACTGTCGTACTTGAAATTGAATTGTAATAAATCTTGAAAAATGATTAAATGTATTGTAATTGATGATGAACAACTGGCACAGGAAATACTCGTGTCTCATTTAGAGAAAATTCCCGATATAAAAATTGTGGGAGTATTTAATAATGCATTTGATGCAATGAAAGTGTTAAGATCAAACGAAATAAATCTGGTATTCTGTGATATTCAAATGCCTGACTTGGATGGTGTTAATTTTCTTAAAAGCCTTAAAAATCCTCCTTTATTTGTATTTGTTACTGGTGATCCATCACATGCTATCGAAGGATATCAATTAAATGTCCTAGATTATATACTTAAGCCATTTGGCGTAGATCGTCTTTTGCAGACTATAGAAAAAGCCCAGGCGTACTTAAACTTGGAGAAGGGAACCAAACCGGAACTGAACTTTCTTATAATTAAAGATAGGTCAAATATTATCATTACACCTTATGATGAAGTATATTCAATCAAGGCAGATAAGGATTACGTTTGGGTTGAAACATTGGAAAAAACATACCATGTGTGGAAAAAACTGATGGAAATGGAAGAATCCTTGGTCAATGCAAAGCAGTTTATCCGAGTACACAAATCTTACATCATTAATCTAGATTATGCTAAGCAAGTTGAAGGTAATATAATAAAAATGAAAGGCAGTTTGGACGATGTACCAATTGGTGGTCAATATAAAGCAGAATTGTTTAAACGATTGGGATTAACTGGAGGATAATTGCTTTTTAACATCCAGTTCTCCTGAACTCACTATTTAAGATCTTAGCAAGGAAATGGTAAATTACCATTTCCTGTTCTCTTTGTTTGGTGAAGAAAATTCTATTCAAAAGCATATGTGTCAGAGAGCCAATTATTCTAACGGTCGAGACTGTAACATAAACTGTGTCAAAGGAATAATTCAATAAGATTATTTATATTCAATTATTCAAACGACACGGTCATGAAAGAAAAAGACCCAT
>NZ_JBNPWQ010000072.1:0-7207 GCF_050433745.1 Sphingobacterium sp. HSC-15S19 | reverse complement strand
AAGCAAGCAAGCAAGCAAGCAAGCAAGCAAGCAAGCAAGCAAGCAAGCAAGCAAGCAAGCAAGCAAGCAAGCAAGCAAGCAAGCAAGCAAGCAAGTGCTGAAATAACAGAATATCACGACGGTATAAGTTTTATTTTGTATTTTAACTGTAAGAATAAAAACCATAGAGTTTTAAATGGATGTTATGATGAAAAATATTTTTTTTACTGTTGTTCAGCTTTTGGTTGCATCATTTGTTTTCGCACAAATGCCTCAGGTAAAGGTTGAGGAGGGGGTACTAGAAGGAATTACCTTGTCAAGCGGGGTAGAGTCTTTTCGAGGGATTCCTTTTGCAAAACCGCCAGTAGGCGACCTGAGGTGGAAAGAACCGCAAGCTGCTGAACATTGGTCTGGTATTCGTAAGGCAGATCATTTTGGTTATTCTCCGATGCAGAAACCGATCTATGGGGACATGCGATTTCGGTCACCAGGGATCAGTGAAGACTGTCTCTACCTGAATGTATGGCGTCCAAAGACCCTTGGTTCGGGCAAACTTCCTGTTTTAGTTTATTTTTACGGCGGAGGTTTCAATGCTGGTGATGGATCGGAAAATCGCTATGATGGTGAAAGTTTTGCCAAAGAAGGTCTTATTGTCGTTACTGTCAACTATCGCCTTGGTATCTTTGGCTTTTTTGCGCATCCAGCATTAACCGAGGAATCTCCGAAACATGCTTCCGGAAATTATGGACTGCTGGATCAGCATGCAGCTTTGGTTTGGGTCAAAAAAAATATTGCTGCATTTGGTGGGGATCCCGATGCCGTCACTATCGGTGGTGAGTCGGCAGGGAGTATGTCGGTTTCTGCCCAGATGACGAGTCCGTTGTCCAAAGGACTATTTAAACGTGCTATCGGTCAGAGCGGAAGTGTTTTTAACTTGCGGTATGGCACGGCCTCTATTACTGAGCAAGAGCAACAGGGGACTGCGTTTGCAACGCGCATAAATGCCGAGGGGCTTGATAAGCTGCGTAAAATTCCTGCGGCAGAACTCCTTGATAAAGCCAGCGAACCGGGGGCCTTTGCGACCCGTTTGATTGTTGACGGCTATTTTCTGCCTAAATCTCCTTTGGCTATTTTTGAGGCAGGGGAACAGTCTAAAGTCCCGCTACTTGCAGGCTGGACGTCTACGGAAGCTCCATATACCGCCTACATGGGTAAATTGTATCCATCTCCGGAGAATTATGAAAAATTAGTAAGAGCACAATATGACCTTAAGGCTGACGAAGTGCTCAAGCTTTATCCTGGAAAGACAGAGGCGGAAGTCATTCGGTCAGCAACTGCCTTAGGTAGCGATAATTTTATCGTTTATAGTACCTGGAAATGGCTTGATCTGCAACGAAAGAATAGCGGTCAGCCAGTCTACGTTTATATATTCGGTAAACCGCGACCACCCATGCAACCGGCATACCGCGATGCTCAAACCGGGCTTGCCGGCGGAATTACCAAGAAATCTGCGCAGGAAGCTAAGGAAAAAAGCCCACAGCCCCTACCGGGTGCTTTCCATGCGAGTGATATTGAATATTTATTGGGAAATCTGCAGAGCAATGATGTCTTTGCATGGACGGAAGACGATTACAAGGTATCAAAACTTGGTCAGCAGTACTTTATTAATTTTATCAAGACGGGCGATCCAAATGGAAAAGGGCTCGCAACCTGGCCGAAAACAACAGCAAAAGATAAACGCATGAATATTCTGAATTTGAATATTGAGGTGAAGGCGTCTGCTGAAGAATTTCGGAACAGATATCTTTTTCTGGATAAATTGTTTGTCGACCGTGAAGATAAATTCAGGTAGACGCCTTCTTTACTCAACTTACCGCAGTGGTTAAGCCGGTTGTCTATCAGGTAAATTAAAGTGCTTTTTATTTTACACCCAAATAAAAACTATTTATCGCAAAGGGCTGTTATCAGATAGACTTTTGATAAAAGCGTATGGACGATATTGCCCTATGCAGGGAGATGTTAGACCGAGGACAGGTTTATCAAGAATCGTTTGTTGAATAGCGAGGGGCAACCAATTTAGGAAACTGAAGTACGATTTATGGCGTTTATTTTTGTAAATGATACGCATATAGAGCAAACTTGGATATATGACAATAAATCCTGATGTGATTATTATAGGCGGTGGTTTGGCCGGACTTACAAGTGCATTGCATCTGTCTAAACAAGGATTCAACGTGACGTTAATCGAAAAACATGATTTTCCTCGTCATAAGGTTTGCGGCGAATATGTTTCGAATGAAATTTTGGCCTACCTACATTGGCTGCAAGTGGATGTTGAATCGCTATATCCAACACACATTCAGGAGCTTGAGTTCACAACAGAAGGCGGGCAGATGAATAGGGTCAGGTTACCCTTGGGTGGGATTGGTATCAGTCGTTACGCGTTGGATGATCTGTTATATCAGCAAGCAAAAAGTAATGGCTGTACAATTGTTATTGCTACTGTAACAGGTATATCCTTTAGCGCTGATACATTTACTGTTTCGTTTCAAGATCAGGTATTAAGATCAAAAATTGTACTGGGCGCGTATGGAAAACGCAGCAATATCGATCAGCTCTTATCCCGTGATTTTATAACGAAAACCTCTCCTTGGATGGCTGTTAAGGCACACTATTCGGGCGATTTTCCGAATGACCTAATTGCCTTGCATCATTTTGAAGGAGGCTATTGTGGGATTTCCAAGGTCGAAGATAAGCGGATAAATTTATGTTATCTTGCCGATGTAAAAACGTTCAAGAGATACAAAAACATAGGTGATTATCAGAAGTATGTTTTGTCTAAAAACAGACATCTTAAGTATTTTTTTGAGCACAATAGGCTACTTTTTGAAAAACCGCTCACGATCAGTCAATTTTCATTTGATAAGAAATCAACGGTAGAAAACCATATTCTTATGATTGGTGATACAGCCGGTCTTATTCATCCATTGTGCGGAAATGGGATGGCGATGGCGATACACAGTGCAAAAATAGCTTCTGAGCTTGTCCTGGAATATTACCGGGGTCATATTCATTCACGAAAGCAATTGGAAAAGGCTTATGTCAAGCAATGGAATCGAACGTTTAAAAGACGCCTCTTATTCGGACGACTTCTGTCGCGGCTGTTAAGCTATAAAATAGGGACCGCAGTTTTAATGAAGACTGCCTCATTTTTTCCGAAAATGCTCAGCTGGATTATTAAACAAACTCATGGAAATGCAAGGTCAATAAAATGGGAATAAACACAAAACAGAGAACATCGGAGAATGAGATCATGGACGATTTTCTGCTCGAAGGAGAAGAACTTCGGACCACATTAGACAGGATAGCAAAGATTAATCGTTTTTTAGGCGGAAATAGCATTACGCTGAACGGTGTAAAAAAATTGCTTTCAACCAGCTGCAAGAATGAAACAATAACGATTGTGGATATCGGTTGTGGCAATGGGGACATGCTTCGCATGTTGAGCGATTATGGCAATAGACATCATATTAAGCTTTCAATGCTCGGTATAGATGCCAACCCCTATACAATAAATTATGCGGGGGATTTGTCTAAAGATTATACCAATATATCCTATTTGTGTGCGGATATCTTTGAAGAGAATTTTGAAGATGTCAAGTATGACATTGTTCTGTGTACGCTTACCATACATCATTTTGACGATGAAGAGATCCTTCGTTTGCTAGGTAGTCTGGTCAACGTATCAAAATTAGGGGTCGTCATTAACGATTTACAAAGGAGTAAAATTGCTTACCGGCTTTTTCAAACCATTGCTGTTCTTTTTAGGTTAAATAGAATGACAAAAGTGGACGGGCTTGTTTCTATACTGCGTGGGTTTAAAAAAGAGGAACTTACACAATTCTCCAATAAACTGAAATTAGAAAATTATAGCATCCAATGGAAATGGGCCTTTCGTTACCAGTGGATAATTTCCAATATATGAATGTTAAAATAATAACTGTTGCTAAGCAACTCCCTAAATACTCTTGTTCAACCGTTGATATCCTTCCGCTATTGGATATCTGGCTCCATGGACAAGAGCCTCGCTTTATTAAGAAGATCAAGAAACTTTTCGAAGGCTCCGCCGTGGAAAGACGATATGCTATTATGGATCCGCAAGAGGTCTTCACTGCGACGTCTTTTGAAGAAAAAAATAATGTGTACTGCCGGGAGGCAATGGTCCTAGGGGAGCAAGCACTTCGTAAGGCCCTTGAACAGACGGGATGGGATCCGCAGTCTCTGGATTATATCATTACAGTGAGTTGTACTGGAATTATGATCCCCTCCTTAGACGCGTATCTCATCAATAAGATGAAACTCCGACAGGATATTGTGCGGTTACCAGTTGCCGAAATGGGCTGTGTTGCCGGTGTTTCAGGTATTATTTATGCTAAAAATTTTCTTCAGGCCAATCCAGGCAAACGTGCTGCGGTCATTGCTGTAGAAGCGCCAACAGCAACTTTTCAGCTGGAAGATTTCTCCATGTCAAATATGGTCAGTGCCGCAATATTTGGAGATGGTGCAGCTTGCTGTCTGCTTTCCTCCGGCGAGTCAGACAATGGTCCGGTGATTCTTGATCAGGAGATGTACCATTTTTATGATGCGGAAGATATTATGGGATTTAAGCTGACAAACAGCGGTATGCAGATGATACTGGATGTTGAAGTGCCGAATGTAATCGCGTCTCATTTTGATGCCGTTATACATCTATTTTTGAAGAAGAATCAGCTTAAAATTAAAGATATTGATTACATGATTTTTCATCCAGGTGGGAAAAAGATAGTCGCTACAATCGAAGATATTTTTGCTGAATTTGATAAAGATATTGAGGATACTAAGGCTGTGCTGGCACAGTATGGTAATATGTCGAGCGCTACCGTGTTATATGTCCTCGAACGTATTATGAAACGTAGTCCTCAGGTCGGTGAATTAGGGCTGATGCTGAGTTTCGGTCCTGGATTTTCGGCGCAGCGCGTTTTATTAAAGTGGTAACCTACAAAATTTGAATGATGGATCTGAATTCTATACTAGCGAAATTGCCTTACAGTGCCCCGTTTTTATTTGTCGATGCGTTGACCCATGTCGATGCGGAAGGTGTTGCAGGTACCTATACCTTTGATGAAAATTTGGATTTTTATAGAGGACATTTTAATGAAAAAGCGATCACTCCGGGCGTTATTCTGATCGAAACGATGGCCCAAATAGGTTTAGCTTGTTTGGGAATTTTTCTGCTCAATAAAGACTTTATACAGGGCTCTTCTATTGCATTGACTTCTACTGAAATACAATTTTTAAAACCCGTGTATCCGAAGGAAAAAGTGACGGTAATTTCAAAAAAAATATATTTTAGGTTTGGAAAGTTAAAGTGTGCGGTTGCGATGAAAAATGAAGCTGGACAGGAGGTTTGTAAAGGAATATTGGCAGGTATGATTACCGAGGAGCTATGAAGAGAGTTGTCATTACAGGATTAGGGGTCGTTGCACCCAATGGAGTGGGCGTACCGGCCTTTACACAGGCGCTAAAAGAGGGTGTCTCCGGTGTTAGACATGATGTGCAGTTGGAAAAATTGCAGTTTTCCTGTCAGATTGCTGGAATGCCACAAGTATCGGATGATCTCAAAAGACAATATTTCACGGAACTTGAGCTCAGGGGTTTTAACAGTACAGGCATATTATACGGTGTCATAGCTGGAATGGAGGCTTGGACAAATGCAGGTTTTCCTATTGCCTTAAATTCGGCCCCCGATTGGGATAGCGGAACAGTCTTTGGTTCAGGCACCTCAGGTATCGATAAGTTTCGGGAGAGTATTTATAAAATTGATGAGCTGCAAACACGTAGGCTAGGTAGTACAGTCGTTGCCCAAACGATGAACAGTGGTGTCAGTGCATATTTAGGTGGGAAATTAGGGCTCGGAAATCAGGTGACCACCAATTCCTCTGCCTGTGCTACCGGAACCGAAGCAATTCTAATGGCCTATGACCGGATTAGGTCCGGAAGAGCAAAGCGCATGCTAGCAGGTAGTACTGGAGATAGTGGGCCTTATATTTGGGGCGGTTTTGATGCACTGCGTGTCTGTAGTTCGCAATATAATGACCGCCCTGCGGAAGGATCTCGCCCAATGAGTGCAACAGCCGCAGGATTCGTCCCGGGGAGCGGAGCTGGAGCCCTGTTACTGGAAGATTTGGAAAGTGCCTTAGAACGCAAGGCCATGATATATGGCGAGTTATTGGGTGGTCAAGTAAATTCTGGAGGGCAACGGGGAACGGGCAGTATGACAGCTCCAAATGCTGATGCTGTACGCCGATGTATTGCGGAAGCCCTAAAAAATTCGGGCGTCTCCGGATGGGATGTCGATTCCATAAACGGTCATTTAACGGCAACGGCCAAAGATGCTTTTGAAATAGAAAACTGGACTGAGGCCCTTGGGCGTAAAGGGAAAGATTTTCCATTGATAAACTCGCTAAAAGGAATGACTGGGCATTGTCTCAGTGCGGCAGGTAGCATCGAATGCGTGGCCACAGTTTTGCAATTATATCATGGATTTGTATTTGGAAACAGTAATTGTACTGATTTACATCCTGAGATTGCAGCAATGATAGATCCATCAAGAATACCATTACTTCAAGTTGATGTCAAACCTTATATTATAGCCAAAGCGAGTTTCGGATTTGGGGATGTAAATGCCTGTTTAATATTTAAAAAATTTGATAACTAAACCTATGAACAGAGAAGAATTGATCGGTGCTTTAAAGCCAATTATAGCACCTTACACAACAAACGAAGAAGCATTTGGACAGCTTACAGAAAAGACTGATTTTATGCGTGATCTACAAATCAATTCAGCAAATTTAGTTGATATTGTCCTGGATATCGAAGATCAATTTGGGATCGTTATTGAAAATTCCGATATGGAACGTATGCTTAATGTCGGAGCTGCAGTCGAAATAATCGAAAGCAAGTTACAAGAAAAATGATTGGTAATGACGTTATCGACCTGGTTCAGTCCAGAAAAGATAGTAATTGGAGACGTAGGGGCTTTGTTTCTAAGCTATTTAATGAGCATGAACAACTGTTGATTGTGAACAGTCCTGATGGATATAATGTTGAAGTTGACCCCTCCGCTGGACATACTGACCCCTCTAACAAGGCTTTTTTCAGTCCAACTGATGACCTGACAATATTACTT
>NZ_JBNPWQ010000071.1:0-8649 GCF_050433745.1 Sphingobacterium sp. HSC-15S19 | reverse complement strand
ATTAAGAGGCAGATGTATGGTAGAGCGGGGTTTGACTTATTGAGGAAACGTGTAGTATACGCTCCGTCTTGACCACCAAAAGTGGGGAAGAACCAATATGCTCCGGAATATAAGTTGTTAAACAGAAAGATATTACTTGGAGAGGTAAAAATGCCTCCAAATATCATACTGATTGAACAACAAAGGGGTCATTATCTGACGGAATGCCATGCGATAGCAGCGCTTAAACAAACATGATATCCTAAATTATGTCCGGAATCAGGGGGGCAGCATGCTCCGGTATATGCATTCAAAATGTGCTTTAGCCTTTGGCCCACGTATTTCAGCATATTTTCCAATATTCGGAATTTGGAGAATATCCTTCTGCATCTTGAAATTATATATAATAATTGCAACCTCCTTAAACATTAGCCAAAATACGTTCCAAAGTTGAGTGTCC
The DNA here is from genome assembly GCF_050433745.1 of Sphingobacterium sp. HSC-15S19. NCBI lineage: Bacteria > Pseudomonadati > Bacteroidota > Sphingobacteriia > Sphingobacteriales > Sphingobacteriaceae > Sphingobacterium > Sphingobacterium sp. HSC-15S19. The sequence goes on along the minus strand of NZ_JBNPWQ010000071.1, from coordinate 8,210 downwards.
GTCAAGTCTATCAATAGCGCAATCAGATGTTCCTTTTCCAACGTAAAGGACTTCATGGTTTGAGATTACATCTGGAATTCCCTGCAATAAATGAACAAAATTTGATATTAGGGTTGTTGAAACAAGATTTCCATTTTCATCATAGTTTAAAATAGAGTTATAGGGATAAGCTGAAACTTTTACCCGGCCTCCAAAATCTGCTATTAATCCCGGGGGTTTCAGCACCATCATTTCGAAATTTCAAGTCAAATTTAAATTGATCACCATCTTTCTTAAATGTTTCTGGTACAATCGAGATTATAGGCCTACTGCAAATTAAATAGATCATACAATTCCTCAATCTTTCGGTTATTTCTGTAAAAAATCCATCCAGTTCATTTCTATCAGCAAAGCGATAAAGAAATCTATCATGAGAACGAAATCGAAGTAGAACCGAAGAAAAATATTTAGTAGGTTTCATAGGAGCTAAAATACTCAATCTATATCAGAAATATTAAAACTGTCCAATACTTTGCAATTTCAATCGCATTGTTTCTTAAAAATAATATATAATTTATTTTAGCATTTTTATCCTATGGAAGCACTGATTTTTTTTCTCAAACATTACCGAATAGACGAAGAATAGCTTCATATTAAGGCCTGAGTGTAAATTTGGAAATATTTGATAAAATCAAGATAGCTAATCTTAAGGATTTATTATTTCATTATCATTAAGTTTGGGATAATTGAATGAAGCGTCTAATGAAATTAATTATCTATTTAGTGCCGCCAACCAAAAGCCTATACTAGGCTCAGTCATAAGTTAGGTAATTTGAGCAATGTCTTAGACACCACGTCCGAAACACATACTACTGAAAATAAAACACTTATATTGACATCTAAATTTCGCAAAGGGGGACAAATATACCATTGTCGACTTCCCTTGTAAAGGAGACAGCACCCATCAAAAGAAAGCAATCGTATTAGCACGGCGGAAATCCCAATCACATTTAAGTGAGTATTTCAGATTTCTCCCTGCCAGAGAAGAATATTATTTAACAAGACAAACTTACAGATTATAGATTTTAACTTTCGGGACCAAACACTGTCTGCATTTTACGATCAAAATCCCAACCAATCCCGCCAGTTTTGTAATGGTCTTCCTTGTAGTAAATTTCTTCATAAGGCATTCCGTCCAAACCGTCAAACTGGCAAAAAAGATGCGGACATGAGGTATATTCATCACCGTCCTTAATGAAATTAACGATTCTATGATAAGGAATGCGGCCGATCATTTTTGCAGGTATAACCTTATATTTAGCCTGCTTGAGCCGCGGATCAGAAAAAGTATGTACTGGCTCCCAGTAACCATCATCATCCATGATAACAAACGAACCTATACCTGCATTTAGTAGAAATTCGACACCATTAAAATATATATCATGAAAAAACGTTCGGTAAGATGTATTAAACGTTCCCGATGGACTGGAGACTCCTGTACCGTAAGTAATATCATCCACTGCCCTAATATAAACTTCCTCACAAATAAATTTCGAACTAGGTTTATTTATCAAGGAATTTCCATTAGCTGGGGCTTTAATAAATTTATGATCTATAATCGCTTTCAGCAGCCGTTCCTTCATCTTCAAGCCCCGATTTAGCCGTTGAACATTTTTCTTTATTTCTTTTTCTTTGTCAATACCAAATGCCACTTTAAGTATTTTTGGATACTCATAAAGATAAGTTTCCAAATTTGTAGCGGTCCAAATTTCGGGAATGGCAATTCCCCTAGATTTACAATGTACCTCCAGAATTTCTCGATTTCTTTTCGACACATCGCAAGATACAATTATCAAAAGCTTATCGTGTGATACTCCACTTGCTTCAATAAGATCAACAATTACTTTTAATTCATTTCCAGAAATACTTTTTTGTCTTTTGCATTGGATTATCCAAACATCAGATTTACCAGAAGGTAGCGTAATATTTCCTTTAATATCTATTCCTGAATCATTTCCAGTGCGACCAGTATGTTCCAGTTTTATTCCCTTACATTTAGCATTTACCAACATAAAGCAGATATCCTCAAATCTTAAAGGATCAAGGTCTGAAAAATGTAGCCTATTCGTCGTTTTTGTAGGTTGCATGAACAATATTAATCGTTAATAAGTTGATCGAACAGTTCCGAAGGTCTCTAACTCAATATATTTTGCGTTGAACAGCGACGCCGGTATTTTTCTTCTAAGTAAGTTATGAAAGTTTTCATCATGAGTGGACAGAATAATCTGCTTGTTGAATTTGACAACAATACTTCTGAATAAATCTATTGTTGACAAAATATTAATGCTATCCATTGATTGAATTGGATCGTCAATAAAAATACAATTTACAGGATTTCCATCATTATCCTCAGCATTTAATGCTTTCGCTAAAAAAATACTGAGACTTAGAATATTCATTTGTGCCGTACTGAAGTACAAATTTGGCACCAGCGGGTTATCTCCATTTTCTCCAGTTACAAAAACATTTAACTTAGGCTTGTCATTACTAAAATCACATTTAAATTTGATTTTCTTATATTCAGGGTGTGGATCAACTTTTCGGTAGAGCACATTTATCAGATCCTCATAAAAGAAAGATTCTACCTGTTCATGTATAAATTTGGATATTCGATCTCTTTCTACACATAAATTTTTCCCGATTTTATCCCGTAGTAACTTAATACGTTTTTCTAACCCATCTGCTGTTTTGACAAATTTTTGATGATTTAAATAAGGCATTACGTTTTCCTGAAGCCTTTTCAGAAGCAGTAAATTTTGCGTAGTAACTTTATTCATCTCTATGCGTTTTTTAAGATCTGCCATTTCATCTTTTAGGAGGAATTCTAGGTGTTCTAAAGAGATCGATCTTTCAAATTTTAGCGCAAGAGATTCTGCAGACTGTTCAAATTTGTTGATAACCCTTAACAAATCACTATTTAATCTTTCACGCTTTACGATATCTGCATTTACTTCATCTATTAATATGGAAAGATTCTGGCCATTTGATGTCTCCAAAGATTTCGTGAGATGACTTTTCCTAGAATCTGCCTTTTTCTGATCTTCTTGTATTTTTGCTATAAGTTCATCCAATAATTCTAGCGAAATAGCTTTTCCGGGAAATTGTTTACGAAAAAATAATACAACAGACGAGTATTCTAAATCCTCCCGTAATTGCCTCAATGTCTCTTCTCTTTCGGCAACACTATTTTTAAGATCGTTGATAGATTTCTCTACTATCGCGATTTCTTCCCTAATGTTTTTGGTTGTAGTTTGTAATTCTAATAGCTCAGATGTTAGCAAATCTATCGTGGTCTGTTTATTCGAATTGAAATGGTCTGGTGTCAAACCTTGTAGTTTAGCTGACCATTTGACCAATGCTTCGGTATTATCTTCAATTTTTTTCTGTAAATTTTTGCTTTGATTATCTAGTCCTTCAATAAGTTCGTCTCGCACTTTAATCTCATAATTTGCGTTATTAATCAAACCATCAATACGATCTGCCAAAAGTTTTAGTTCGGAAACTATACGATTGCTAATTTCATCCAAAAGTTCTCCCTTATTCGATCTTTCTTCAATTAAGGCTTGCATCACTTGACTGAGTGCAGTGTTGTTATTAATGGCAAAGGTCAAATCTTCAAATGACTCAAATTCACTATCGCATAGTGGACAGTGATTACTTTTGGCATTATTAACTATTTCTGCTCCTCTTAAAATAAACTGCTGGATATCCTCACTTAACAATTCCTGCTGGGTGATTGCCCGTTGAATTCCATCTATTTCGAACAAAATTTTCTCCCTTCTTTGTATGAGTTTTTCCGCACTGGCGATCTGCTTTGCAAATTCTGTGCGGAGATCTTGTGGAATTAATGAAAATTTATGCTCAATGAAACAACTTTGGGCTCGTTTAAGTTCAGCTAAGCCATTCGACAAAGCACTCTTCTCAGCTTTTCTCCCATTCAGAGCTTTAGTAATTTCCTCCAACTCTTTGTTAAATTGAGACTGCTTTGAAATCAATTCTAATCTTGTATATTCTTCTAATTCAGGATTTACGAATTGTTGACGCATTTCCTCAATTTCTGCAAGTATTATTTTAATTCGTTCATCCCCCCGTTTTATCTGTAGATCTGATATTAATAATTTATTTTGTTCACTTACAAGCTTTTCACCTTCCGCCTTTGATAAAGCCAAAACTTCAGCTTGTTGAAAAATCTGGGTAACGTATTTACCAAAAGCCGATTTGATTTGATTTGCTTCTAATGTCAGCTTCGACAACGATTCAAGATTCCTATTTATCTTGTCCAACTCGCTTCTATCAGTTTTCGTCGCTAACAGTTGCTTCAAAGTATTTTGAAACTCATTTAACTGTTTAATTCCTTCCGCTATTTTTTTAGCAGCATCTATATATTCGGCGATACCAGCTTCTTCTGTTGAACCAATTAACAAACTCTCGATTTTCTTTTCATTTTCAATGACTTTTTCGAGTGAAAAGTTCAGTTTTAACATTCGAGTATCAATTAAATCTGATAATTCTAGAAAGTCTTTATCAGTGAAATCAGTGTCTATTCTTCTAAACCCCAAATTATCCTGATTCAACAAATCTATATGGGAATTGATCTTCTTTAAAATGTCCTTGTCACCTTCAAAATTCAACTTCAATTGACATTTTTGAAGTTCAGTTTTTAAACTGGTGATGTTAACATCGTTAGCTTTGATCAAACCGACAACGTTTTTATAGTACTCATCCAGATTTTTATCCCCGAAATAGGTTATAAATTTCTCATATCGTATATTTGAATCATCCTCTTTAAGAAAAGCATCTATCCATTCCTGGGAAAGTAAAACGTCTTGAAAATATTCTGTACCTTTCTTTGTCTCCGACAGTTTAAACTTGAAATCCGGTTGACCTGATCGAACATCAGGAATAGTATTTACAATGGTTTTATCGGAAACAGTTGTAGAAAGTCTTACGAATCCTTCCAAATCTGGATCGGAAAATTTATTACGAATAATATGCTGCTTTTCTTTAGTTCCGAAATCTGCTTTATAAGTTCTTTCGGCTTTTGCAGCATCAGCATTCTTACCATGCTTCCTGAGAAATCTATTAATGTTATTGGTAAATCCCCATTCTACTGCATCATAGAAAGAGGTCTTACCAAAACCATTTGGTGCATAAATAGAAATAAAGTCGGCTATTTCGCCAGTTTCTTGATCAGAAAAGTCGAAAGTCCCATTTTCAACCTTATCATAAGCCCTAAAAGCCTGTATTTCAACTTTTTTAAACTTCATTATTATACTTCTCTTCTAGTTCAGTTAGTATTTTTTGAATATCAGTTTCGGCATTTTTCTTGGTAGTGGTCAATTTGTGTGTACTGATCAGCTTTGTTAATTGTTCATCTTTTTTAAAAGTTATCGATTTATTTTGAACAGTCGCTGTTATATTCAGATCAGTATTTGTTATATGATGGCTAATTATTTTTTCCACTGCCTCGTCATTTACCTCTTCTTTATAATTCCCTAATACAATTTTCCTGCATGCAAACCTATCATTTTCAATCTTATATTGCAGTTCTTTTTCAACTGATTCACGGCAGACGTAGAAAATATACATATTCCACCGTTCAAATTCGGCAGAAGAGGGCAAGTCAGCCTGAAAATACGCAGCAATGGAGCTGTAAAGATCTTTCCATTGTTCTTTCAGAAGATTTTCCGTTGGAAACAACAGTGTAAATACGTTAATAGTACCCAAAAAGGATACCTGATAAAGGCCGACCTTTACACCTGGGTATATTTTTTCTATGGATTTCACGTTCTCAGTGTCTGAGCAATTCTTCATATTCTGCTTTTAATTTTGCTATTAATTCCTGTTCCGACAAACTATTATAATCACGATAATCTTCTTCCTTTTCAATGATACATTTCTTTTGAAAAGCATATAGATGTATTAATTTATAACTTTTAAAAGGATGTTCGACCCCTTCATCAATAAGCATCTCCACTGCTTGAACATTATTAGCACGAATAATGTCATCTATTGCGTTAGATGGGATGATATATTTATCCGGCTTGGATTTTGTACTAACGATTATGCATCCGTTTTGTGACAAGCCACGAAAATCCGATTGTGTAATTTCTTTAAACTGTGCAGACCAGTCCTTCGTTGTGTTAGAAAAAAGTATCCTAAAGGAATTAAAGTTCTCTTCTAAGGTGCCTTCGGTAATATCGTTATCCTTCACTAAATTTAAGATGATCAGGTACTCGAGCCAAGTTATCCAAAGTTCTTTTGATAACAAATCATTTTTACTTGGCTTATTCCCGATTAGCAATTTTTCATTGAAAAAATTCTTTACGAATAGTGGTGTAAGATTATTGTTGACAATTTTGTCTGTGATATTCCTCAAAAAATCCCTGGTGTAGGCGACGTTTCCTGGTACTAGGCAATTTTCAATCTTCATCACCTGATTTTTTAATAACGAGAAGGAGGTAAGATAATAAGGCAGCAGCTCTATTAGATCATCATTAACAGCGACTATCTCGTCAAAGAAAGCCATCGGCATAAAATCGATTCTTCCCAAGGTTTCCTGCCCATCTGGAACAGACATTTTTTTTTGTATTCCAGCAAGATAATAGTGTCCATTATCTATATTTATTATGCCACCACCAGACTGCCCAACGATTTCTTTATGCGTGGCCACACGTTCTAACTCACCTTCAATGTAGTTTAAGGGCTTCTTTATCTTAAGAGTAAGATTATTGTCACGATAAGAGAAATCCTCTCTACTTCTTGAATTAGGGTGACCTGCCAAAACAAAGGTTCCCAATGCAGCAAAAGGCTTATCCAATCGCAACAATTCAGTAATACTATCATCAACCTTCTGAATTTTTATGATGGCTGCGTCAATATTCTTAAAATCGTTATGATAGTATGGTTCCCCTATCATCTCGAGTTCTTCGTTCACCAAATCACCTTCTTCATTAACAGTTTGCCTAACTATCGATAAGGGTAGTGGAGAATCTTTAATAACGTGCCTGGCGGTTAATACATAAGAATATTGATCAGACATTGGTTGAAATAAACAACCACTACCAGATCCCACCTTGACAGTAAAAATGGGTAACTTATTCATGTATTATAAATTCGTGATCAATAGGCAATATTTCAAGGTTTGGAAATGATACGTAATCTGCTTTAGAAAATATCTCTTCAGCTAAGTGGTCATAATTAAAGTAGAGACTCAGAGTTTTTTTCTCATTAAGCAATCTTGCAAGACATTGTTTATGGGGAAGGGCGCTTCCCGAACCATCACTACTAATCACATAAACAGGTGACTCAATAAGACGTAAAAGTTCCACATTAGTATTAAACTTACTACCATGATGAGCCATTTTCACAAACTCACATTCCAATTTATTTTTTTCCGTAAAGCCAAAATAATTTAGGCCGGCAATGATCTTCTCAGGATGAGCATCTGCGAGAAATAACATATTTTTACCCTTAAAAGTTAATACAAAAGCAATTGAACTGCCATTATGAGGCGATCTATCCTTGACGAAAAGATCATTTTCAATGTGAGAGAGTAAGCTTTGTTTGTAGTCTGTTGGTCTTGAAGTCACACTTTCAGGCATTTTTTTTTCCCATTTAGTTAGCAAAGCTTCAAGTCCGCTCTCATCAGGCGATAATATTTTTAATTCAACCCCATAAAACTTAATCACTTGTTCAGCCTTAATAATCTTCCTAGTCCAAACTCCGGCATCACCGATTGTTTTTTCAAAAGTTACACCTTCGACAATCCCTGTATCAGTCACGTAAGAGGGCGTTAAAATGATATGATTTTCTAATATATCCGGCTTTCTAAAATATTCAAAAATCAACTGCCCTGAATTAAATAATACAGTTCCTATAAGATCAGTCGCTTGGGGATCATTTTCGAACCAAGTAGTAAGACCCTCAATGTGATCATTATCAACATGGGTTAAAATTAGCAAATCTATTCTTTGGTCTTTATCTCTTATCAGCTCAACAGTATCACCAAAAGCTCCCATTATAATCTTACCTTTCTTATCCTTTTCGCAGTAAGTTTCCGCAGTTCCCCCGTCTATGGATATAATGTTGAAGTTGACCCCTCCGCTGGACATACTGACCCCTCTAACAAGGCTTTTTTCAGTCCAACTGATGACCTGACAATATTACTT
>NZ_JBNPWQ010000070.1:0-8813 GCF_050433745.1 Sphingobacterium sp. HSC-15S19 | reverse complement strand
TGCCAGCCTTACGGCTGACCAAACTCGAAGAGGAAAATCGCAAAACCCAATGCGCAAGGGGACTGTATTATAGTTAATTTATAGAGGAAAGATATTAAAAATTACGCCTCATAACATGGTCAATAAAGCTAGCTCAAATTTTAATAGTCAGTTTTCCAAGAAAAGCCCTAAACCGACCAAGATACTGCATTCTAACTGTTTATTTCGATTAGAGTTTTTTGACTATTCTCCAATTGTCATTCTTCTTATTATATTGCAAAAACCAACTTCCCCCGGGAAGCTTTTCCTGCGGTCCCGCGGAGTATTCACCAACTTTAATTACTATTCTATTTACATGGACTTCGGAAATTTCAGCATATGCTTTTTCACCTCCGCGAAATTCAATAATTGCAGGTACGGATTTTTGCCCAATCTCAGGATCGAATAAAAATTGTGCAGTACCACCAATCTGAATTGTGACATCGTCAAAAATAAGCCCGTTCATAAATGTAAAAAATATAAGTTCGATAAATTTCGGAATGATCTTTCAGATCAGTCGAAAGATCAATAGACCACGTATTTTATTAGCGCATCTTATAAACAATTGTTCAATGAATTTGTTTTTGAAATTTGTTATTATACAATAAATAATACCTTATCAGAATTTCTTAAAATCTAGCTGAATTTGCATTCCCTTTATCGGTCTAATATTTGTATTCTCATGCTGGCGGCTTAGGTAGAATGGAGTGTTAATTGTCAAAAAGTTTATTATTCATGGTAATTGATGAGAATTTACTAATTAAATACGGTGCTATTTTTCACCATTACGCTGCAAAAGAAACAATTTTTAGCCGTGATGCTAGCCCCACGGCATATCTGCAGATCAGTAAAGGAACTGTAGAGCTCGATAACTATCATGAAGATGGAAAGGAATTTACCTTAAATATTCTATCAGCAGGTCAAAGTATCGGTGAATCACTTCTGTTTGGAGGGAATCATTATCCAATGAACGCTGTAGCAAAAGATGAATGTTCCATACTGTATTTACCAAAAACACAATTTTTACAGCTTCTGGATGAAAATAAAAGTATTGTATTCAGACTTTTAGGGTATCTATCAGATAGATTGTTTTATAAATACACCATGCTTTTTGGTAACTCAGCAAACGAACCGATCCCTAAAATACTGGCTCTTCTGGATTATTATAAAAGATCTGCGTCTGTGGAAGGACAGTTTTCATACTCTTTTCCCTTGACAAGACAGCAAATTGCAAATTTGACGGGACTGCGTGTAGAAACTGTAATCCGTACCGTTAAAAAAATGAATGAAGAAAGACTAATACTTGTTAAGGATAGAAAGATCTTTTATTAATGCCTGATAAAAAAGGTGCGTTAAATGAAAAGAAATCAATCGAATTTATATCGCCTGATGTTATATAAATATTTGATTGCCAGCTTAAGGTTTAATTAAAAATCGAAATACTGAATTGTAATCTTTTAAACTATTATTATGACAGACAACAAATCAAAAAAAGGAAAATCCGACAGAAATAAAGTAAGCGGATCAGAGAATTACGAAATCCAATATTTTAAGGAAAAAATGGGTGTGAGTTCCCAGGCAGTTACAGGAGCTATACGTGCTACCGGATCAAACGATAGAAAAGTGCTAACAGATTATTTGAAGAAGCGTCACGGAAAGTAAAACCTTGTTTTTCATTAATTCGAATAACATTTAAATTATAAAGCTATGGGATTATCTAAATATCGCCAAAAGCGTTCGGAGGAGAAAACCCCGGAACCTTTCGGCGGGAAGCCGAGTGGGAAAGAGTTACGCTTTGTAGTACAAAAACATGATGCTTCCCATTTGCATTATGATTTTCGTCTGGAAATGGACGGCGTTTTAAAAAGCTGGGCGGTTCCAAAAGGGCCATCGTTGGACCCTGAAATTAAACGTCTGGCCATGATGGTCGAAGATCATCCCTATGATTACCGCAATTTTGAAGGCATCATCCCTAAAGGACAGTACGGTGGCGGAACAGTGATTGTGTGGGATGAGGGAACCTATGAAGCAGTTGATTTTGAAGGGGAAGATCTTAAAAAGATGGAAAAAAGTCTGCTCCATCAGCTCAATTCAGGAAAAATAAAATTCAAACTCAATGGCAGTAAGCTCAAAGGTGAGTTTGTTCTTGTGAAGGCCCATGGAAGGGGCGAGAATGGGTGGCTATTATTTAAGCTTGATGACAAATATGCCACAACGGATGATGTTACACTTAAAGATAAATCCGTTATTTCAAAAAAGACCATTGCCCAGATGGAAAAATCACCGGACAGGGTGTATGGGAAAAACATCATCAAGAAAGATACCACAGTAAAGGATAAAAAGTCATCTGCAAAGGAGGCGGAGGAAATAATAACTGATCAGTTGGAGGCTGTACCTGCACAAGGAATAAAAGCATCAAAAAAAGTTGCCGAATTATTAAAAAAGGCACCCAAACAGGCTTTTTATACCATTGTGGAACCTATGCTTGCTACCCTTGTCGATAAACCTTTTGATGACGAAGGCTGGATTTATGAAGTGAAATGGGACGGCTATAGAGCCGTAGCATTTATGAAAGGTAGTAAGGTAGAGCTTAAATCGCGCAATGATAAAAGCTTTAATGAAAAGTTTTATCCGGTATATGACGCGTTAAAAGATATGGATCTTGATGCCATTATTGATGGTGAGGTTGTTGTACTCTCCAAAAATGGTACCGCGAATTTCGGTTCATTACAGAACTGGCGGAGTGAAGCGGACGGCGATCTGGTTTATTATATATTCGATATCTTATGGTACAAAGAGAAAGATCTTACTGAATTAACACTTTGCGAGCGTAAAGCCATATTGAAAGAAATCCTGCCTAAGAGCGATAATATATTAGTAAGTGAACATTTTGAAACTTCGGGTATTGCTTTCTTGGAGGAAGCCAAAAAACTCGGTCTTGAAGGGATTATGGCCAAACGGAAGGACAGCATATATCATATCCATAACCGTTCACGCGATTGGCTCAAGATAAAAGCCAATAAGCGGCAGGAAGTAGTCATTGGCGGATTTACCTTAAACGACGATTCCAACAAACTCTTTAGCAGTATCCTCGTTGGCGTATATGAAGGTAAAAAACTGGTCTATACGGGTAAGGTAGGTACTGGATTCAATGAGAAAATGCAGAAAGAAATGATGGCGCAATTCAAGCCTTTGATTACAAAGAAAGTGCCCTTTGCCGAAGAGCCCGATGTCAATAAACCTTCGCGGTTCAGACCCAATCCACCCCATGCAACCGTAACATGGCTTAAACCCGAACTTGTGTGTGAGGTGAGTTTTACGGAAATGACCAGCGATGGGGTAATGCGGCATCCATCATTTGATGGTATGCGGGAAGATAAAAGTGCTAAGAAAGTCGTGCTTGAAAATGAAGAACCTATTGAAGAAATAATCGAAGAGGATAATACAAGGTCAATTGTACCTTCACGATCTGACAATGGCCGTAAGACCTTGCTGAATCCTAATGATAAGACGCAGGTCAGAAAGATCAATAAGCACGAACTAAAATTTACCAACCTGGACAAAATATTCTGGCCGAAAGAAAAAATTACGAAAAGGGATCTGATCAACTATTATTATCAGGCAGCACCCTTTATCCTACCTTATCTAAAAGGAAGGCCACAGAGCATGAACAGGTTTCCAAACGGAATAGAGGACGAAGGTTTCTATTTTAAAAATGTCACTGATACAGCACCGGAATGGGCCGATACTTACCTTTATCACAGTGATTCTGATGATAAAGTCAGGCATTATCTCGTCGGAAAAGACGAGGCGACATTACTGTACATGGCCAATTTGGGATGCATCGAAATGAATCCCTGGAACAGTACCGTTAAAAAGCCGGAACATCCCACCTATTGCATCATCGATCTAGATCCTGACAAGAATTCGTTTGATCAGGTAATTGAAGCAGCACAGGTTACTAAGCAAATTCTTGATGACATGGGCGTACCCTCATATTGTAAAACGAGCGGCTCAACAGGATTGCATATATACATCCCATTAGGTAATAAATATACCTATGAACAGTGCAAGGAATTTGCACGTGTTATTGTAACGCTGGTGCATCGAGAGCTACCTGATTATACCACTCTTGAACGTGCTATTAAAGATCGTAAGGGGAAAATGTACCTTGATTTTCTACAGAACAGGCCGCATGCCACCATTGCCTCGGTTTACTCCGTTCGACCAAAAGCGGGCGCAACTGTATCAATGCCTTTGCATTGGGATGAAGTCAAGAAAGGCCTAAAAATGTCTGACTTCCATATTTTCAATGCGATAGAACGAATGCAGTCTGAAGGTGATATTTTTAAACCTATTCTTGGTAAAGGCATCGATCTTAAAGCTGCAATAGAAAAATTTTCGGATAATCAGAAATTAAACAAATAATAAAGAAATTATGAACGTAAAACGGATATTCGGAACTATTCTGACAATATTAGGGATAGGAGGATTAATTTACAGGCTATGAACTCATCATGAAAAGCACCGCTTATACAAATTTGGCGGTAGTCGGTATCTAGGCGCTTATTTTCTTCTCTTATGGAATAAGTCTTGTCAAGAATACCAAAGATGAGTCTTAAGAGTGATTCACTATAAGCGTTATGAGACATATAAACTTTGACAATACACATATTTATACAGGTAGCCTGGGAAAGTTTAATTTTCGACCGTTAATGGACTGCGTGTATATCGAGGTAATTATCGATTTTTCAGATGGTGCGATTTCCACGGGTGATATCGAGGTAATTGAGCCGGATCAAATTAATATGTATGTTGCTCCCTATACAACTGTCGCTGGAACTGCCATAGCAGCCAAAGCATGGGTTTTACAGAATATTGAAAAATCCGATGTTTGGAAGGTAACTGAAAAATATATCGATAGATAACCAAAATTAAATGCATGAAACACGCAAGTGATCCAAAGGATCATGAGTAATTTTTTGTTTCTAGATCAAAACATAGTTAACGAGGTACTGCGCGGGCGAGGACACTCTGATTTTTTTTCCAGATCCACCTCTTCGATCAAGATCACCGTGCTATTACTTTGTCTTAAATGAGCTTTCACTCACTTCACTTCAAAAAATGCCATAATCTTGATCTCAATAGTTGGATAACCGAGATGGAAATTTGAGGAAAAATGGCTAACAAAAATATAAAAGGTCGAATTACTAAATTCGACCTCTAAACATGAAATGTACTTAATATAGTTGAGTTAATGCCAATAACAAATATAGAGGCCTATTGTTTTCATAAAAAAGCCTTGAGCTGGGAGCCCAAAGCTTTTGATATATACCTATTTTATAAAACGTAATAATAGAACAATGTTTAATGATTTTGGTTTTTTATTGTTCGGATTACCTTAATTTTGACTATTCCTCTGCCGCTTGCTCGTTGATGAACCCTTCAGCTACACCCGTCAATGCTTCGTCAGTATCTTTTTCATTATCCAGTGTTTGCTGGAGCAGTGCAGCCACATCATCATGGCCCATCGTTTCTGCAAATGTGCGAAGTGTTCCGTAAGTTGCGATCTCGTAATGTTCAACTTTTTGTGCGGCAAGGATAAGACCTGCATCTCTTGTAAAGGTTCCTTTGTCTGTGTCAGAGATAATGGAATCTGCTTCATCAAGCAAACCCTGCATAGCGTCACATTTTTTTGCGACAGCTTTTTCTCCCAATTTTTCAAATACCTGTTCAAGTGTTTCTATATGTGTCTGAGTTTCCTTGGTATGCTTTTCAAATGCAGCTGCAAGTTTTTCACTGGTCGCTGCTTTTTGCATTTTAGGTAAAGCTTTCACAAGGTGTTTCTCTGCCCAATAAATGTCTTTTAATTCATCAACGAAAAATTCGTGGAATTCACTGTCTTTCATTTTTCCGGTATTTCCGGAAGGTTTCTTTGCGGCATTTTTCGCCGGTACAGATTTTGTTGTTGCCATAATAAAAATTTTTAAGTGTATTTCATAGATAACCAAGGCTATACCATTTTGGTTCAATAAAAGAAATTTAACACTTGTTAAAAAATAAGAGGCAATTTTGTTTAAACCTGCGCTTCAGGAATTTAAAAATACGGTAAACCTTGACGGTTTGGGTGTTGTTTATATGCAGTATTTTAGTGAAGATATTAGTATTAATAAAATTAAATTCTAAAAACAGAAATATGAGGGATTTAAAAGAATTAATCGAAGAGTGTAGCAATCTCCTTGCTACTGCTAAATACACGATCGCTTTTGCGGAAAGTGCAACGGCAGGGATGTTAGCGTTTGAATTTTCACAAAGCGAACATTCTGGGGAGATTTTGCGGGGTGGTATAGTCTGTTATGATGCGCATATAAAAGAAAAAATTCTAGGGGTGCCTAAAGGACTTATAGAGAAATACACACCGGAATCTGCCGAAGTAACTAAAGAGATGGCGTTCCGGGTTAAAAAGATGATGGATGCCGATGTTGTTGTTGCTGTTACCGGCCTTACAACTCCTGGTGGAAGCGAAGGCCCTGGAAAGCCTGTAGGAACGATGTTTTACTGCATTTTGATCAAAGAAAAAACGATTGAACATAGGAAAGTATTCAGCGGATCAGCCCGCGAAATTGTGTACTGCACGATTGAAGACATTATTAAAACTGTTATAAAATCTTTTAAGAAGCCATGAATAATAAAAAGCAAAGTTTTTTTTATAGAAATAGTCTGTCGATTGTTTTTATTTCCTTGTTTGTTTTAGCATTGGGAGCTCAGGCATTTTTTGGATGGAAGGAACACAATGAAGAGCTGAAAGATTTAGGGGCGCATGAAATTAGATTTTATTCTTATTTAGGAAGTGGCCATTTTTTCTCGGCAACTTTTGAAAATTTCCAAAGTGAATTTTTACAGATGGCACTTTACGTAATGCTTACAATCTCCTTGCGGCAGGTTGGATCGGCTGAATCAAAAGATCCGGAAAAACAAGAAGAAGTGGATAGGTTGCCCGATCCCACACGCAATGGTGCTCCTCGGCCGGTAAAGAAAGGAGGATGGCGTCTGATTCTTTATCAAAACTCGCTATCAATCGCATTTGTAATCCTATTCATTTTCAGCTGGGCGGGACATTTATATGGTAGTTTTAAAGATGCCAACCTTCAGGAAACCTTACGTGGCAAACCCGAAAAAAGTTTATTGGACTTTCTTGCCGAACCGCAGTTTTGGTTTGAGACATTCCAAAATTGGCAAAGCGAATTCCTGTCGGTTGCCTCCATTGTGATCCTTACAATCTTTCTCCGTCAAAAAGGATCACCAGAATCAAAACCCGTGGATGCGGCAAATGCTGAAACAGGTAAATAGAGCGGGTTTAGGTATTGAAATGATATAAAAATATAACATTCCCGATGTAAGCTGGTTTAATTTGATTTTTGATTACAAGTTTAGCTTCAATAATCACTTTTACTGTTCCGCGAAGGTTACAGATGGATTTTGCGGTGGCCTGGAGTTGTACTTCACTATTTACAGGAACGGCTTGTCCAAATTTAAAATTTTCTATTCCATAATTGATTTCCATTTTCACGTTTCTAACATCTGCAATCTGTTTCCAGAGATAAGGAATCAGGGATAAAGTCAGGTACCCATGTGCAATCGTTGAAGAAAAGGGACCTTCTTTCTCGGCTTTTTGTCGGTCGACATGTATCCATTGATGGTCATGAGTTGCCTCAGCAAAGAGATCGATCTGCTTCTGGTTAATCGTATGCCACAGAGAAGCCCCTATAAGTTTTCCCTCGTAGGATTTATATTCTTCAAAATTGTTGATAATTACCATATAAGCTTAGGTTAGTCTGTAATAACTGATATAGAACAAGTTTAAATAAATGGATGTTAATATCATAATTTAATAACTGCTAAGCTTCCGAGATATTGTCTATTTAGGATATTAGACAGAAATTAAGGCAAATGAAGCTTTAATGAGATTTTATTTTGAAAAGCAATGAATAAATGATGTGATAGGTTTAAGTACGGTTAACATTTCCGATTATTACCTAAACTTTGTCTTTATTTTGAAGACTGGTTAAGTTGGTATGTTAATTGTATTTTTTGTTTATATACATTTAATTACAAACCACTTAATATAAAATTACCATGTGCAACAACAAAGACAATAAATCAGGCTTAGTTCTGGGAATGCTGGCCGGTGCTGCTATTGGAGCACTACTAGGACTATTGTTTGCTCCGGACAGTGGAGAAGAAACGAGAAAGAAAATTAAGAAAAAGTCAGATGATTTAAAGGATCAGGCAAAGAATAAATATGGAGAACTTAGTGACGCCGTGAAGGACCAGTTTAACAATGCTTCTGCGAGTGTTAAAGAGACGGCAAGTAATGTCGCTAATTCGGTGACAGATGGTTTTGATAAACTGAAAGATCAGGTGACTTCCAGAGTAGAAGATGTCAAAATACAGGCAGGTTCAACAAAAAATAATCTTAAAACTTAGTACTTAATTTCCAATTTACTATATCTTACAAGAGTGAATAATAAATCGTTATCCACTCTTGTTTTTTTTATTCTATAAGCAAATATATATTAAAGATTTAATACAAAATTAGGAAGAGATATTAGAGAATATTTATAAAAAATATTCTCTAACAAATAATTAGTTCTGTTTTTTAAATAAGATTTCGATTGCTTATTTTTAAATATTTCCCTAACATATGTGTCCTAAATAAATTTTAGGATTGGATTTCTGTGGTACAAGCATAGCTTTTTTCATCATTTCGATATTGACCCCTATTTTTCAATCTG
>NZ_JBNPWQ010000069.1:0-9105 GCF_050433745.1 Sphingobacterium sp. HSC-15S19 | reverse complement strand
ATAAAATCTTCAATGAGAAAGAAGACGATTGCGTTAAAGTAGTTTTGAAACCCTAAGATAAATTTGCGAGGAAAAATCACGAAAAACGAGCAGGCCTGCTGTAAACATTAAATGATTTTTCCTCGCGGTTTATCGTTCGGTTAATGCGGATAGGCCTTTTCGCAAATCGCTAAAATAGCTTTGCAAGTATTCCTTCAAAGGTGACCAAAATATTTTCTCCATATTTTTGCTGTGCTTTGGCCCCTAAGAAATTTTTATTCAATTCTATTTTTTCGGAAACGATTATCTGCATTTTATAAGATATTGCAAAATATGCATACAACTTAAATTGTGACTCTTCCACTGGAGTTGCACAACCGGTAACACCTATACCAAAATCAGCATTGAACAAGTGTGATGCCTGCAGTGCCATATCTTCGGCGATCTGAGACGACACACAATCACATGCTCTGCCCTCATCCTTATCAGGTCACTCCAGGATAGTTCACCGTTTTTCACCCCTGGTGCCATAAAAGTTCCGCTCTCCAAACGTTTATAATACAACACAAAGCCACCCTTCTCCCAATGCAATAGCTTAACATGCGTACGACTACGGTTCAGGAAAACGAACACTTCACCACTGGTGGCCTGTCGTTGCATACCCGAACTGATCAGTCCGCAGAGTCCGTCAAATGATTTTCGCATGTCGCAAAAGCCGTCATAAAGGTAAAAACGGTGCGATGAACCAAGCGCAAACATCAGTATAGACGGATCAGCTGTGACACAAGGGCAACATCGTTTTCGATCTTGATACGCACACCATTGGGATAAATAATCTCAACATCGCTCTTTCCCCTCGCCTTATCAATTGTTATAAAGTTTCCGAGGCCTGCTGTGTCATTTTCTTTACTGCGCGAAAACCAATAATAAAAGGTCGCTTCGTTGATCCCATTTTCCGCGCAGTAAGCTTTCTTACTTTTTCCGCTCCGATGCCAGTCTGCTATCATAGACAGCATACGCTCGCGCTTTTCTTCTAAGTTGTTCATACAGCAAAGCTAAAGCCTAATGCGATCTAAGGCAATATGTACTTCATAGCACGGATACGCTTCCAGGTATTGATCTGCGTAGCTTGAACTTCATATTTAGAGGCAAGCTCATGAATCGTTTGCTGTTCCTTAATAGCTTCGATAGCGACTTTAGCTTTGAAGCTTGCACTAAACTTTCTTCGTGTTTTTTTTATCTATTAACTGCTAATTTAAACATTTAAACAGTTATCCAGTATTTGGGGAGTATCATAGGAGTCCCTAAATGAAAATTTTAAACCATATACAGTTTTTTTTAATGAGGTAGCAGAGGTGTGGCAGTTTTACAGTTATACAAGTAGGCTATTTCCAGAACCACAAACGGATTTAGATATAGTACTAAAAGAGTTAAAAGAATTGAAGTCAGATGTTAAAGTAAAAAACTAACCAAAGGATTTATATTTTAAAATTTATTAAATATAAAACTTATTGTTATATTGCAGATATAGAGCCATAATATTAATACGACATAATTAATTATACTTTGAATCAGACAGATTTTCTAAACACGTTAGCGCAAAAAGGCTATGATATAGGATTTGGAGCGAAGAAAAACTTTTCTTCATACGACATCCTTAATAAACTACCAAGTTGGGTAGGCTTTATTTCCCTAGTAGTTGGTATTGTTCAAATTGCATATGAGAATATACCATTCAATAAAGAATTATCTATAATTCTAATTTTTGCCGCGATCGGAATCCTCTATACAGAGGGATTTAAGAGCAAGATTGAAGATTTCCATAATGAAGGTGTAAGACTTACAATGCTCTACAACAGGATTAGAGATCTATATACAGAAGCTAAAGGAGATACGAATTTCAATTTTGTTAATTATGACCAGAGATATCAGGCGATATTAACTGAATTTTATAGTAATACAATTAGTAAGCAAGTATTTATGTCACAATGGTTTGCTCACTTTAAGTTCTTTGCCGAAATGCAGGTGGATTGGATTGAAAAGGAATTGAAGTTAAAATGGTATAAAGATAAAGTTCCGAACTCTTTAAAGACAACCGTATTAATTATCATCATAATCATTATAATTATTCTTATTTATGGATACAGCCCAAATATTCAGGGACTTTATAACCAATGTAACAGTACAAAATCAAACTAATATCGAAACCAGGTTTGGTGCAATCACAAAAAGGTTAAATTCAGATTTCCATGATTTAACTTCAGACATCGAAAATGGCATTTATGTGGGAAGTTATGGTCGAGATACAGCAATCCAGGGAATTAGTGATCTTGATTTACTATTTGTTCTTCCTGATCACCTATATCAGAAATACAATAGACGGGAAGGAAATGTTCAAAGTCAACTTTTACAAGATGTTAAGGCATCAATTGCAAAAACTTATTCTACGTCTAAAGTTAGAGGTGACGGGCAGGTTGTCGTTGTAGAATTTACGAATGATTACATCGAAGTATGTCCAGGATTTAAAGAAAGTGATGGAAGTTTTACGTATCCAGATTCTAATAACGGTGGAAAATGGAAAAAGACAAATCCACTTCCTGAAGCAAAGACGTTAAAAGAATTCAATGAAGAGTGCAATGGTAACCTTATTTATCTTTGCCGATTTACGAGGGCCTGGAAGAATAAATGTGGCGTAAAAATTGGAGGCTTACTTATTGATACTTTCGCATATAACTTTTTTACAGAAAACCCTGGTTACAAAGATTGTGAGCTGCAGCAATTTGATTTATTAGTACGCGATTTCTTTAAATACTTAAGTGAGGTAGATACGGAACGTAGATATTGGTATGCACCGGGGAGTAATCAACATGTCTATAAGAAGAACTCAAATTTTAAATCGAAGGCAAAAAAAGCTCTAAAGAATGTTCAGGAAGCCATCGATAAAAGAGAAAACGCGACTGTTTACGAAATATGGAGAAGAGTTTTTGGTAAGGCATTTCCTTATCCTCAAGCACTTAAAGAGGCTAGCTATAATTATTCAAGTACTGAAGAGTACATTGAACAACTATATCCACCTAATATTTCATACAGACTCCGAATTGATTGTCAAATTACTCAAGAAGGATTTAGATCAGAACTACTACGAACTATTAAATTTCTAAAAAAGAACAAAAAGCTTGTATTTTTTATCGATGAAACGGATGTTCCAAAACCATATAAAGTGCTTTGGAAAGTGAAAAATGAAGGAAAAATTGCCCACGATAGAATGTGTCTCAGAGGAGGAATAATCGATAGTAATATGACCGATGAACGTAGAAAAGAAGACTCAAATTTCGAAGGACCACATTACGTTGAATGTTATATTATAAAAGATGGATATTGTGTCGCACGCGACAGAATAGATGTTCCTATTAGTAACGTGTGAGGAAAAACAAATTAAACTAAAAGATCAAGATATATTCAATTCTATGAGACATCATTAGAAATTGAGGAATCATAGAATTGAATATCTAAAAGACCACGCGGGAATGTAACGTCAACTGTGTCATTGGATTAAAATCTTAAAAACCTCTTTCGAGTTTGAGTCTATCCCCAAATCTAATCGTTAGTTTGTACTAGAAATAAAAAGAGGACAAAAAACTAATATCTTGAAATACTATCTTGGCATAAAAAGCTCCATCTGCAGCGTTAACTTAGAAATCTAAAAAGGCAGAACCTAGTTTATATATTAAGGACGGCAGATTAATTGAGTCAAAGCCAGAGAGTATTTAGGGCAGAACCCATTATCACGATTTTAGCCACTCAATTTGGAGCATAAATTAATAATTTATGCAAGTATATGGAATAGATCTGTCAAAAGACAAGTTTGATGTAAACTTTATTGACGTAGACGGAAAACAAAAGAACAAAGTAGTGAAAAATGCGTTAGTAAGCATATCGAAATTTTTATCGACAATAGAGCCGGAGGCCGTGTTATGCGCAGAAAACACTGGAACTTACGGCGACTTATTAGTGTTCTTGTGCAATCAATATGATATTTCAATCGCATTGGTTCCAGGCTATACGATCAAACATAGTCTGGGTTTATTGAAAGGGAAATCTGATCCAATTGACGCTGGAAGGTTAAGAGAATATGGCGAGCGTTTCCAGGATAAGTTATCTTTTAAAGAATATCAAAATGAAAACATCTTGGAGCTAAAGCAGCTGTATACTCTTCGTAGTCAAATGGTCAAAGCTCGAAAAGAGCTACAGACAGGAGCCCATTCAAGGGCATTAATGCCAATGCAAAGTATATCGGCAAACACGCTGTTAAAAAAAGTAATAGATACACTAGATACTCAAATCATCGAGGTAGAAAATGAAATGTATAACATCATTAAGAATGATGTTAAGTTGGAACAAAATTATCTTCTTGCTACCTCTGTGAAAGGAATTGGACCTGTGATCGCTACAGATCTGATCATAAAAACAGGAAATTTCGAAGTGATTAATACAGCGAGAAAGGCAGCCTCTTATGCTGGAGTGTGTCCATTTCCTAACACATCTGGCAATATGGTGGGCAAATCCAAAACAAGTCCCTTCGCCGATAAAGACCTTAAATGTTTACTGTACATGGGGGCAAAATCGGCTATTAAACATAATAAGGAATATAACCTATATTATCAGCGCAAGAAGATGGAGGGAAAGCATTATTACTTAATCATGAACAATATAATGAACAAGTTATTGAGAACGATTTATAGCGTAGTGATCAGCAAGACAATATACAGTCCTGAGCACGTATGTATTGATCCAAGAGAAAAAAATAATATGGAAAGCTCCAGAAAAAGTGATGAAAAACTTGTTTTTTATTAGAGTATATATAAAGTTGGGAAATAGTCAAACCCCAGTTATGCATTGGCATCGTCCATTTTTTTGCGATATCCTTTATGATCAGATACATTAATTTCATTAGTGCCTGTTCAGAACTGAAAGCGCCTGTTCATTTTCTAGAGATTTCTCTCTAAGCCATAGGAATAAGTATTTTAAATTATTCAATTATTTTATGAAAGAAATACCTTATTTTGAAGATCTAAAGCAAATAATTACTGATGAGCTTTCAAAAACTTCATCAAGTGTATTTGCATATAAATTCAATAATACGTTAAGTCAGCCCGCCTAATCCAAATTTATGTGTTTTGTAGTATGATGGGAGTGGCTTTGCAGTTGATAAAATTTCAGTTGTCAACAAGCTAGTTTGTTTATTTCCTTCAAAATCAGGATAAATAATCAAACAATCTATATTTCGATCATCATTTATATCCAGCTCTTTCCGAACTTTATTCAACCTAGCATATCCTGCTACCTGTCGAATATCTTGATGCA
Organism: Sphingobacterium sp. HSC-15S19; assembly: GCF_050433745.1. NCBI lineage: Bacteria > Pseudomonadati > Bacteroidota > Sphingobacteriia > Sphingobacteriales > Sphingobacteriaceae > Sphingobacterium > Sphingobacterium sp. HSC-15S19. Next base: position 3,762 of record NZ_JBNPWQ010000069.1, on the reverse strand, counting down.
CCAAATTGGATCTGTATTGAAGCTTATACTTCGCATCGATGATCATAGAGTTATCCCCGTCCTTGATAAGAATATCCAGCGAATTACCATAAGTGGAATACTGATATTTAATCTTATCGGTATTATGACCATTGGCCTCCAAAAGTTTCTGGTATACATAAAGTTCAAACAGCCGTGGCATATCAATCCAAAACGGAGGAGTGTCTACTTCCTGCTTCTCCGCCGCTTGGCTAATATTATAAGCAAAGCGCTTAAGTATATACCCTCCGATCCGAAGTGCATCTTTATATTCTTTAAAAAATGGGTTGTACTTAAACTGACGTAAGACATCCTCCCCTTCCAGATTGCCTATATGCTCGAACGCTGGCCGGACATAATTAATAAGCCCTTCAAGCAATTTTTCATTACCTTGGAAAAGGCTGCTATGATTGCCTATATAAGCAATGGCAAATTGAAAAACCTTTTTCAGAAAGCGGTTTTCAGTATTATCATCTCCAAATACCTGATACTCACAATAAGTGTTGGTCAATCGATTTTTAAGGATATTATGCTTTACCTGATGCCCCACAAGGATCTTTCCTTTAACTCTGTTATTGAGGTTCTCACGCACCTTGTAATACGACTTCTTCAAGCCTTTGCGCACAATCTGCCTGAGCAGTTGCAGAAATTGTACCACCAAAAACGGCGTCAGGCTATCATCATCCTGATCGATTCGAATCATGGGGTCATCCCATTCGATTCGTATCAGCTCTGTACATTCTTTGGCAGCAACAGGATCTGACATTGCATCCAACAGCATCCGCAGGTAATTGACCTGTATTTTATTGGATTCGGCTGCTAATTCTGTGGTGTCTTCTGAATCCTCATATTTATATTCCTCAACATCGGCTTCCTTGTTGCTCAGCTCAGAAAAGCGTTCGATCACATATTTATTGAGCTTGGGAGCCACATGCACATATTTTTCACCAGGAATAAGCCAGTCCACGCCAACATAGTAATCGGCTGTGAGCTCAACCTTATTTTTTGACTTGATAATGTGGAAGCAATTATAATCCTGCCCTCGCCTATTTTTATATAAGCGAGGGATACAGGAAGACCATCTGGATAACTCGTTCGTCTCAACGGAATTTCCATCTGCATCGTATTGCTGCTCAAACAGAACATGCCTGACGTGCTCGTACAGTGAAATCTTCATCTGTTCAGAATTTATTTACCCGGAATTTCGTTTGGCAGCGCAAATACATGTGCTCGCGCCTCTTCATGAAGCACACCGTCCTTGATATATTCGAGCAGGATGGGTTTGATCTCATATTCCAGTCGCATGTCCATAGTTGCATCTTTCTTTTTAATAAAATAGGAATGACCGAGCCATACGTCTTCAGGGCGGAACTCACCTGAAAGATGGGCCGAGTTTTTGAGCAGTTCTCTATTTTTTGTGTAATCTATCGTCGGATCATAATCCTTAACAAACAGCTTGGACACCTTGTTGAATAATGCAGCGTCAAACTCGTCCTTCAGTTCAGGTTCAAGATTTTTTGGCAGCACATCCACAAAGGCAAACCGTCTACGGATGGCATAGTCAATATGGCCTACGCTCCGATCGGCTGTATTCATGGTGCCGATAATATACAGATTGTCAGGAAGACTGATTTTATTTGACCCGTCAACATGATACATGGACTCTACATCTTCACCACGGTACTCCAATGCATAGATAAGTTCGCCCAAAACCGCCGATAAGTTGGCGCGGTTGATCTCGTCCAGTATCAAGATATAATTTTGATCTGGATGAAGCGTGGCCTCATCAGCCATTAACACCAGCTGCCTATTTTTAGCCCTATATCCTAACTTATCTCCATTCACTTCAGATTCTATACCACGCACAAAATCTTCGTATGTAAAACTTGGATGGAACTGCATAATACGGAGACGGCTCGTATTACTGATATCTTCGCGCTGCTCCCGGGCATCGATCTGTTCATAGATGTATTTTGCAATAGCTGCTTCGTAAGAATCATTGCCATATCTAATGGATCCCACTTTGGACCAGAATTGCCCAGCATAATATTTGATAATGTTGGCAAAACTTGCCGGATATTGTTTACCTGTCTGGTGGGTCTTTACAGTAAAGCCATTTTCATTGACCTTGATAATCTCATAATCAGCGTAGTCAGACACGCTACGGAAAGTCTGGCCTTGTCTAACTATTGCCTTTATAGTCTCAACACTGATCTGATCAGGTTTATTAAAAATGGTGTCTTGGTCGGTTTCAAATAATACTTTTGCTAAATTTTTCGCAAGATGCGTTTTCCCTGTTCCCGGGGGGCCTTGTAGAATAATTTGCTTTTTGTATTTCAGAAGATTTATTAAGGGATCAGTAAGTTGATTTTCCATTTTTTCTACAGGTTTTATTTCGGTTGGCGTTCTGAAAGATACAATGGGGGTCTGATTGCCGACACTCGGATATTGGTAACCGTTCTGGAAAATAAAATTATCTGAACTTATTGGATCAATCTTATATAGCTTGCGCGCTAGATAGATAATTTTGGCTTTTTTTCCAGTGCCATCATAGTAATTTTCAAACTTATCACTATACCACTCAATATCTCCATATTGATCTTTCCATGCCGCTTCGTCGAGTTGCTTTTGATCAGTAACAAGATCTATGATTTCCGCTATATAATGTACATTATAGCGACTTGTATAAAATATTTTAAAACTGCCGTTCTCTACAAGGCATTCTCTGAGTAATTTAATTGTACCAGCGGTACCACTAGGCTTTTTGTGATTCCAGACAGCAACGTAATGTTCTTCGGTTTGGGATCTGGCTACTTCCTCTTGCCAGCCTGTTGAATCGGCAACCATCAAACCTATCAAACTTTCTGCCCAGTTATCTTTGATGAGGTAACAGATACGGCTCAATAAATGCGTATAATTTTGAGGGTTGTTGACCTCAAGCCCAAAATCCTGAAAATATTCTAGCAGCTCCTTGACGACTTCTGACTTCACATATATTTTGCCAAACAAGTTTTGCATCAACTGTTCACGGTGCGAATCACTGAGCATAGTAAAGTTTCCAACAGGATCTTCTAAGTAAGCTATCGCATTTTTCACAGATCCTTCAGGAATGGGGAGATCAAATTTATAGCAAAGTAATTGGTTCACCCAATTAGGCATCCTAACAGCAGCGGCAGCAAGAACACGCTTATCAGTATAAGCGTTTAATTCGTGCTTACGATATGCTCTGATGTCACAATAACTGATAACGGTAAAAAGTAACTTGAGAAAATCATGGTGTTCGGAGCCGTTGTCATACTCCTGTTTTAATAAGTGATAATCCTCCTTATTGTTTAAAAGAAATTGTTTTTGCTGCTCCGTCAACTCATACTGCAGTAAGCTATCCAGAGCATCTTTCGCTTTTTGAAAGTAAAAATTGGTATCCTCAATAATGTCCCTGCAGTATTCATTTGCATATGCCGCTCGAATGCTCAATTCTAATTCTTTTTTCATAAAATTTAAATAAATGGCTACGATTCCCAAAAGAGAGGGACAGACTTACCAAGACAAATAGATATGTATTCGATTTGAAGCTAAGTAGCACTTTTCACAATTAAATATAAGTAATTAAACGTAAAAATATTACACTTTATAATCACTTATTCACATCTGTCCTAAATAAATTTTAGGATTGGATTTCTGTGGTACAAGCATAGCTTTTTTCATCATTTCGATATTGACCCCTATTTTTCAATCTGCGAAGAT
>NZ_JBNPWQ010000068.1:0-9132 GCF_050433745.1 Sphingobacterium sp. HSC-15S19 | reverse complement strand
GCCAGTATGGCAGTTGAATAACAGCTTTAAACGCACTACGCATCCCTAATTCTAATTCAATTTTGAGGGGTCAGCTTGTTCAAGTATATCCAGTCTATTATAATGTTTCTAATCTGGTCGTTTTCATCGGAAAAGGAAATCCAAATACAGTCGCCATTGACGGCTGGTAAAAATTTAGTTTGCATTAATAAAGTTTATGTTTACTAAGATAACAATGATTTTTTTAATAAGTGTAAACGTGCGCTGTACAATATTCTTGTGGTCAACATGCCCTATTTAACACATCAAGTTTCTATTTGTGTCTCCCTAAGTTCATTTCTTAAATGTGCTATTTTCGATTTACCCTCAATCAAGATTATTTCTCAAACCACGGAAAACTATTCACCTGTTTTACAACACGTTGATAAAGCCACCTTACATCGAATTAGTACCCAATTCTCTAGAGGCGAACTAGGATCACTATTATACACGGCAGACAAAACATCTAGCTTGACTGAATGATGATTTTATCCAAGTAACATCATGATGCACAAAATTGCAAAGAGCTGAACTAAATTTGTAATATACAAAAATAATTATCTAATTGATTTAATAAAACAACATTTCATTTTTCGGTCAAAAAGAATAAATGATGATTCAGAATAGTATTCTAAAGCAGCAGAAATTTGAAAATACATTTTTCAATCTTTAAACTTACTAATCTTAGATATAAATTCTATTGACATATAAATTTTCAAAAACCAAAAATTTATGAGTAGTGATAGAGATTACTTTAAAATATCTTACAACGAGTATATAGCATTGATTAATACAGATTACGAAAAAGATTCAAGCTTTGACCTCTGTTCCATTTCAATCGTTGAAGTGATCAAAACTTTTCACCATAATCGATCGGACTTAAATCACTACCGTATAAGCATCTATCATAGATCAAACTCTTTTTCGCCTCGTTTTGAGCAAAATTTGAAGAATTTTTTGGAAGCATAGAGCTAATTTTATTTCAATAAGTTTATTCCCTTAAAATCCCAATATTCATCCTGAAGGATATCTCTTTTACTTTTAATTTCTTCGACTAACTGGAGTACCTCTTCTGTAAAAACAGATTCGCCAAGATTCATTTCCACCTCTGTTTGAATCTTCCAGAGAGAATACGAAATCGTTTCAAGCTGATTTTTAAAAAACTCAATCCGCTCTTGACTAAGGTCATTATTTTCTCCCTCAATCCACTCCTCCAAAGAATATTTTTCCAAATCAAGAACATAGCTTTTTCCGGATTCAAATTGAAAGCCTAAATTTTGAGCAACTTTTAAAGACGCCTCGTAATTTAAATCGATCAATTGTGAACTATCGATGCTTATCGATTGTTTCTCTCTAGTCTGAGACAGGTATGGCAATATGATTTCCCTCATTGACTTTGTCAAAAGGCCTCTCTTTCTAAAATTAGGTGAGATGTACCAATGGAGATCATAAATCATATCATAAACTATCCCAACGTATAAACCGTCATCATTTTTGATAAAAAAACAAGGAAGTGGATCGAACTGAACTCCATTTTTGGTTTTTTCTAACCACACTTTTGCAATGTCAACATTCTTCTTCAATTCTCTTCTATGAATAGATGCTGATTCCCCTGTATTTGCATCATCCAGAATTTCTTGTAAATTTTCCTCTGTCATTGAGCACTATTTATAGGTTTAGTAGATACTTCAAAACTTTTAAATCGATCGAGACATCAAAGAATTTTTTCTTTTCGATCATTATCAAGTAGGCAATCATAACCTACAATTATAAATTTTAATATACCCTCGTTACCTAATATCAGTTCATTCTGTTTAATACTTGAGACCACAGCACCTCATTGTATACAAAACTCAAACGCCTTCTAAACCTTCTGTAATATATCTATTGTTTCGATAATTTTATCCGTTAAAGAATTTATAGAAAGATTTTCTTCTCCCAAATCCCTAATCTTAGAATATAATTCATTGTTGTCAGGATAGTAAGATGGAAGATCATTAACGACTGTCTCCCATAATTCCTTAGCTACTGACCCCGTGACACCAACAGGGATTGGAATGATATTGTTTTTTAAACAAATATCGAACTCTTCCAGCATTCCATCAGCTTTAACGATATCATTTCCTTCCTTTTTGTTTCCAAAAATAAAAATAGCGATTCCAGCCATTGAAATCATTTCATTTCGATTAATGGTACGCATTTCTTCTAAACTTAAACTTCCAGTTTGAACTTGAGGAAAAGGTCTCAAAATTAATAGATCATCCAAACTTCTAAAATTTGAATTTAACTTATAATCCAACGCACCATTAATTACAATACTCCCAATACCAATACCAAAACCTGATACTATTTTATATTTTTTGCTCGCTAATTTATAGCTCAAAGAGTGCACAAAATTTTTAGCATTTTCCTCACTAAACGGTGTATAATCATCTGAAGCTCCGGAAATGAAAATATTCTTTCTTTTAATCCTTTTTTCTATCTCAGAAAGAATGTCAGTTATTTCTGAATATGATTTAACAAGAATTGCCTTAATTCCATAACGTCGCAGGTCTTCAATTTTTAATTCTTGTCTGATATGGGCATACATGTAATCTTGATGATTTTCCTCTGGCTTTTTTCCCCCATCCTTGAAGTCATCCTCATTGACCTCTTTGAAAAAACAAAAATGGGTTGGTGTATTATCTCGTAATAATATCCTTATTCTACTTAATATATATTCAAGATTGGGATCATCAAAACTAAAACCAATAAAAAGGAAAGTTTTAGAAAGCAAATCGCCCCTTAATGCAGTAGAAAATAGCTCCTTCTTATCGTTATATGTTTCATAATCGTCTTTTGTCAAAACCGCTTCATCCGGAGAGTCTTTATCGCCATGCATCTTATATAAAATTGCATCTTTCTTCTTTATGTTGCTACCAAAATCTACATTGCGTATTTTTCTTTCAACAGTCTTCCCATAAGATTCTAAAGTTTTTTCTATTAATTGGTCATAATTAGTTGTCCAGAAAGTATCAATGTCTAAGCGAGAGAGAATAAAATGATTTTCACTGCCCTTACTAAGTGAGGTAAATTCATTCTTAATTTTTTCATTTATCTTACCTCTATTGAATTTATTTGTATGATATTGTGCAATTGAAATAAGATCATGCTCTTTTTTTATATCCAGTTTCAACTCTTCTGCAAGATCTTTCAATAATCCTTTCCAATCAACAAAACCAAGAGCAGCAGAAAGCCCGGCTCCAGCAAAAATGGCAGCATCTCCGTTGTTAATTTCTGTTATATATTGATTTATAAATAGTTTTTGCTCTGCTGTAAATTTCATTTTTGTAGCCATTTTTGTAATGGTATCCTTGATCCTTTATGCTCAACGTAATAAGTTCCAGGCACGAATGTATATTCAGAAGTTATGATAGGATAAATTTTTAAGTATTCAGATCCACTGAAAATATTATCTTCCTTTTCTGTAATAGGCATAATGGCTATATTTTCACCATATTTAAATGCATCTCCGTATCCCAGTTCCCAATTGCACCATCTCGAGCGTATAGCTTGTTCAGTTGCTAACAATATAAATTTTTCATTTTCTCTGATCTTTTCCTTAATTCTTGTAGCCGTATATTCATTCGTATTGGCAGGTATGCCCGAATCAAGCCAATCGACATATACGTCCACGCCTAGTTTATTAAGAAGTACAATAGCTTGCTGAATAATGTCCTTTTCATCATGCTTATGTGAAAGGAATACTGACGTCTCGTAAGAAAACTTTTTCCGTTCCCTTTTTTTCTCAGCTTGATTTTTTAGTTGAACAGATTCATTTAAGCTGCTAGCAACACTTGATAAAAGTTTTTTAGATAGTAAATTTTTCACGTGAATAGTTTAATAAATGCCCCTTAACTTATTTTACATAATTTGTAGTCCCATAAATTTTTACTCTTCATATATGCATTTTCAATATATTTTGCTGGATCCGTTAGAAAATCATCTTCTTCGATAATAGAAAAGTATGAGCCAGTCAATTGATCGAATGTTTTACAAGTTTTACAAGTGTACCTATCATTAGTTATTAAATTAAGACGATTATTTTTAATTATGTCAAATAGATAATTAGTATCCAAATATCTTGAAATACAACCATCTTGATTTTTCCTCCTTGAAACAATCCAATCATAATTACCATTTACTTTCATAATGACACCTAATATTCCATTTGTTTTTGACGCTCTCCCATCCCGGCTAATCTCTTTTAAAGAATATTCAATTTCCCACTCTATCCAATCGCTTTTTATCATATTAGGGGATATTATAACTATGGTCACCGATGTTCCATAAATCATATCTTTTAGATTGTTTTTTATGTTTTCCACCGAAGTAGTAACCAAATTAGGAGAGTCTGCAGTTTCCCCTCTATAATATTCAGCGTCCTTCCCTAACTTATCAATAATTTTATCCCGTAATCCCCTAGCCTCGCTATATTTGTAGGAAATAAAAGTCTCTCTTGCCATTTTCTAATAAAAAATATTAAAACCTATAGAATTAAGCATAGTTTAGCAACACACTTTCATACGAAAACCGCAACTCTATTACCTTAAACGAATATAATTAATAAAAATATCCCCGGTTACTAAAATAATCGCTGGAATTGAAATTCAAACAAGTTTTATGGCTACTACTATACTTTCACTAAGATAAGAAAAATTTTAACACATTTAAATAGTCAAATACACCAAAATTTTACACTAAATGTGTGTATACGTTGAATAAAATTCATATATAAGCCTGGCAATAAAATCAATATCCTCTTCCAATGTTTCAGAAAATCTCTCTAATGTTTTGGAAGGCATTCTTAATCTCTTTGTTTTACATTCGATGAATATTTTCTCGTTATCTGACAAGACAATCCAATCAGAGGTCTTGAGTGAATTCCGTTTGTATTCAAATACGATCTCTTCAGAAATAGTATATTCTTTCCCTTGACTATTTTTATTGAGAATTACGCCAACATATCTTTCAAAAGACTTACCAAAAGGATTAGCCAAATTGCATTCAGATTCTTAAATCTTAGTAATATAATAAACCTCTGAAAGTAGTTCCAAAAATTGTGATTAGAAAAGCACAAAGAATAGAAAATCAATTTTAAAAAAAAATAGATTTGATAATCGACTATTTCGACGAATTATTCGGAAGTTTTATTTCACATAGATTCTTATTTTTTTTGCTCTAATTTTGATTTCAACACATATGATAATAGATTAACATTACAATGAAAACAATCGAAAACGAGTTCGTAAAATGCGTAATTATTGGCTCTGGTCCAGCAGAATATAAAGCAGCAATTTATGCCGCTCGCGCAGATCTTTCTCCTGTTATGTTTACTGGGATGACTCCGGGAGGACATCTGACTCAAACTACTGAAGTTGATAATTTCCCTGGATATCCTCAAGGAGTAACTGGACCAATTCTGATGGAAGATCTCAGAATGCAAGCAGAAAGGTTTGGCACAGATATACGATTTGGATATGTAACTAAAGTTGACTTTTCAAAAACAGACGGCAATCATATATTGGAAATCGACGGATAAAAGAAAATTATTGCACAAACAGTAATAATTGCAACAAACGCAACAGCTAAATGGTTAGGTTTAGAATCGGAAGAAAAATATAATGGATTCGGTGTATCTGCCTGCGCTATATGTGACGGTTTCTTTTTCAAAGGACAAGATGTTGCAATAGTCGGGGCTGGAGATACTGCCGCGGAAGAAGCTACTTATTTTTCAAAGATTTATAATAAAGTTCACATGTTGGTTAGAAAAGATGAATTTAAAGCATAAAAAGCAATGTTCGCTAGAGTGATGGCCACATCAAATATTGAAGTACATTTGAATACGGAAGTTCAAGAAATACTTGGCGATGGAAGAGCAGTCAATGCTGTACTTGTTAAGAATAATATTAGCCACGAAAAAGAGACTGTAAAATAGACTGTGTCAAGGATAATAAATAGAAGTATTATTTTTGACATAGTATTATGAATATTAAAGAAAGCGATTTTGATTTTGAGTCCATGAAGGATAAAGCCCTGAAACAGTTAGGGAGCGGAGAATCACTTTATGGCAATAACGGAGCTTTTGCTCCATTAATGAAAAAGTTTTTAGAAGCAGCGTTAGAAGCAGAGATGGAGAGCCACATGGACGCGGCTCAGCGCTCCAGTGGTAATCGGCGTAATGGCAAGTCCATTAAGCAGATCCGAACTTCGGAGGGTACGATCGATATTGAAACACCCCGTGACCGTCAATCCAACTTCGAGCCCCAGCTCGTTAAGAAACGTGAGACTATCTTAGCTGAGAGCCTTGAGAAGAAGATTTTGGGTATGTATGGGCTCGGTATGAGTTTGCGTGATATTTCGAATCACATCAAGGAAATGTACGATACGGACATCAGCCACAGTACGCTTTCTTCCATTACCGATAAGATCATTCCTGAGGTCAAGGAATGGCAATCAAGAAGCCTGGATTCTCTTTATACGATCGTGTGGATGGATGCCATGCATTACAAGGTTAAAGAAGACCATCGTTTTGTTTCTCGAGCAGTATACAATATCCTTGGCGTTGATCGAAAAGGGCACAAGCATTTACTGGGGATGTATGTTTCGGAAAATGAGGGTGCTAACTTTTGGCTGAGCGTACTGACCGATTTACAGAACCGGGGTGTGGAGGATATCTTAATCGCCTGTATCGATAATCTAAAAGGCTTTTCTGAAGCGATACAGAGTGTTTTTCCCGACACTGAAGTACAGACCTGTGTCGTGCACCAGATCCGTAATAGCTTAAAGTATGTGACCAGTAAGGACCAAAAGGAATTTATGAACGACCTAAAACCAGTTTACCGAGCCGATACATTGGATCTTGCCGGACTGCGGATGGATGAACTTCAGGATAAATGGGGTGAAAAGTATCCGGTGGTCATCGACTCGTGGCGGCGTAACTGGGATCGTCTGACCATCTATTTCCGATACGATAAATCCATCCGAAAATTGATCTACACCACCAATACGATCGAAGGATTCCATCGCCAGGTCCGTAAGGTCACTAAAACCAAAGGTGCGTTCACTTCAGACTTGGCGTTATTGAAATTGGTTTATTTAGCACATAAAAACATTAAGAAAAAATGGACGATGCCACTGGCCAATTGGGGAACTACGGCACAGAAATTAGCAATTTGATTTTCGGGAAGAATGGTGTTAGATTTGCAATAAGCAAAGTGGCTGAATTACCTTCTCGCGAGGAGGTAATTCAGCCAATGACACAGTTTATTTTACACTCCCACGAAATATACTATTCCCATATCTGGAATCTTTATTGCTATTGGTGTAAACCTTTCTTTCTCTTGACATAACTCTGTTAAGTTGTTAAATTCTCTTACCTTAATGTTCACTCCAGTCTAACAATTTTACTTCCTCAGAAATATACCATCTGTTAATTCCACAATTTTTAAAAATGTCACCTTTTAATATATCTCATCAAAAGAATAAATGACGAAACAAACAAACTTAAACAAGAAAAATAAAAGATAAATAAATTACTATTTACAATTTTAAAAATCCCAAATACAATAGATCCAAAAAATAGAGCAATAAATAATGGATAGTTTTCTCCTTTACCAATCCAATTCCACATTCCATATCTTTTAATAAATAAAATCCCTAGTATTCCAGAAATATAGCCTATAATACTTCCGAATAAAACATCTAATAAGAAATGAGCTCCTACCGCGACTCGCGTTAGACATAATATAATTCCTAAACAAACAATAAATGACGTCCAAAGAAGCTTAAAATACTTATCTGCAGGCATTAAAACTAAAAGAACAACAGTCAGGACAGTAAAAATTGTAATCGAATGCCCAGAAGGAAGACTATTGCTTCCATAATATGCTTTACCTATAATCACAAAACTATTTTCATGAAACGCTGATGCTGGTCTTGGAACTTTAAATAACCATTTCAAAGGGGAGCATATTAAACCAGAAATAATACTAGCTGATATAAGTGCTTCCCATAATTTAGGTATATAAACTAATAAAGGTGTGAGTAAGGAGAGAAAAATAAAAGCATCTCCTAGTTGTGTCAGATTGTATTGAATTAGTGGAAATTTTGCTAATTCAAAATTTAGGTAAAAAAAAGCTTCCTTCTGAATTTCTATATACGAATTAATAGAAAAAGCATCATTTAAATAAATATAAATGGTTATTATTAACAGTAGAATAAGTGGCAAATAAAGATAAGTGAGTTTTACTCTATTTACATTTAAAACGGTTTTTTCTTTCATTGTTTGATTAATCTTAAAATATTAGGCTTAAAAATTTTAAATACTTATTCTTATCCAAATACACCAGTAATCTTGTCTAAGAATAACTTTACACTGCGTTTATGAAAATTTTAATGTCTTATCCCTCTATAGTGTAAATAGGTATGTTTTATTTGAACAATAAAAGCTATAATCAATGCTATTAGAATTACAATTATAAAAAACACCATGAGTGGAGATCTTTTTCTTCTCTTATAGTGATTAGGAACACTTTTTACAACATTTCTTTTCCTTTTTTTAGTAGGAGATTGTCTTCGATAATACTTCTGCTTTTTTTTCATTCCAATTTTCAGATGTTAAAGCATTCTGTTATTTAATAATAATAAATCGATGATTTCGTGTAGAAGACATTGCTAAGGATATTCGTTATCAGACGACCGCCAATTACTATATTACTTTCAGGAAAATAGCATGCTTCAGAAAATAAATAGCAGGATGCCAAAACCAGTAATGACCTTGTTCTTAATATTGAATTTTATGATTATGCCAAACACAATGTATATCGCTAGTTAACATTTAAAAATCAAGCTTGCCCATATCTCGTGAACAAAAAAGGTAAGGAATAAAAGAAAGTAGTATAAGGTAGGAAGAATCAAATATTGCTTGATGACATTGATTAATCTTTTGGCATCACGCAGTAAGAAATCAAAAGTAATATCACTTGCGTCCTAAACGTTTAAAAAGTGGCGGCGTTTGGATATAGCAAAGTTGCTATATTTAAATTGCAAAATTATAACACACCACCATGATAA
>NZ_JBNPWQ010000067.1:0-11278 GCF_050433745.1 Sphingobacterium sp. HSC-15S19 | reverse complement strand
CTTTCGCGGTGTAAGAGACACCACATTCTTCCTATATAGAGTAATGAAATTGTATGCTTAAAAACTTCTCCTCCCCCAAACTTTCGGTATGATCCGTTTGTCCGATGCGATAGCCCATAGTACCGGCGCTATGAACTGGATTGAAAGTAGTTCTAAGACTTGTGATCCCTTGTATCGGAGCAGCGTCTTTCGATGGATTGCGTGTAATGTAGTTGATAATACCACCTGCGGATCCATTTCCATAGATAGATGTAGCACCTTTGATAACCTCAACCCGTTCGATGACACTCGGGTCAATGGTCCGAAGATCACGTTGTCCATTCATCAAAGGCGTTGATTGTGGAATACCGTCGATCAAAACAAGCACAGATCTCCCACGAAGTGTTTGTCCGGAGTTTGTCGCTTTATTGGTCGATGTTCCAAGACCGGGAACAGTATTCCCTAAAATTGTTGAAAGATTGGTGCTGATTTGGCTTTGGGCCTCAATTTCTTTTGTGGTCAAGATCGTTACTGAAGAAGGAACAGTGGAGATGCTTTCCGGCTTACGTCCTGCTGTTACGATAATCTCATCTAACACTTGGGTAGAATTAAGCTGAACTGACAATGGACGTTGAACGGTATCTAAATTGACCATTTTTTCAACCGTTGAAAAGCCTGTGTATGATACCCGCAATTGAATCGGATTATTCAAAGGTCTTTTGGCAAAAATGAATTGTCCAAGTTGATTAGAATAGCCGACGCTTTTTCCGTCAACTTTGATATTCGCTTGGCTTAATGGTTTATTGTCTCTGTCTTTTACGATAAGGGATAATTCTTGTGCATGTAGCTGAGCACTTAAAAGCAAAAGAATTCCGCTGCTGAACATCATATATCGTGTTCTGTTTTTCATGGTAATTTATTTAGATCAAATATAAATTAATGCGCAAATATAGTTTATTTTATAGTTGTGCCAACAGCTATATTATATTTTTTTTTAATTTTTAGAGATGGTATACAGTGATTTTCAGGTACATTTTGCCACAGTGGATGAGTTTGATCTGCTAGGCTCATGTTTACAGACTAGCTTGTTTACATGAATTGAATGTTTTGTTAAAGATTTATTGATCTTGGATGATTAGTTTAGCATGTTGTTTTGTGTATCAAAGGCTTAAGAATTTTAACGTAATTATAAATCCATGAGAAGAACATTTTTCACTTTTTTTCTTTTTGTTTCGTCGTACTCAGTAGTCGTCGGACAAAAAATCCATTCACTTGAGTTTGCTTCTCCAAAGGCGATGCGTGATTATTTTACCTATGCTAAAGATAAAAAAATTGTAAGTGGTCATCGGGGAACGATGGAGGCTGGACTTCCTGAAAATTCGATTGCGGCATTTGAAGCCGTATTACGAAAAACACCGGCTATTTTTGAAATCGATCCGCGTTACACCAAGGATAGTGTTGCTATTTTGATGCACGATGCGACATTGGATAGAACCACAAATGGAAAAGGAAAAGTATCTGACTATACCTGGGATGAACTGCATAAGCTGAAATTAAAGGATCAGGCTGGAAATATTACCCGGTATGGTATTAACACACTTGATGAAGTCATTCAATGGGCAAAAGGTAAAACCATTCTGAACTTAGATAAGAAAGACTTGCCATTGGCGGCCACAGCAGCAATACTAAAAAAATACAATGCCTACAGTTGGGTGTGGGTTACGGTACATAATACTGAACAGGTAGCGTTTTATTTGGCGCAGAATCCAGAACAGTATATGTCTATGAATATTAAAGATCAGGCTGCATTGGAAAAATTTAAATCCTCTGGATTACCCTACGACCGTATGATTGTCTATATTGGGCCAGAACTAAAGGATTCTAATCAGGCAATGTATCAATTCTTCAACAACAAAGGTGTGATGTGCATGATTTCAGCGGCGTCTACCTACGATAAGTTGAAGACAAAGGCAGAACGCACCGAAAAGTATAGGGCCATATTTGCGGAAGGAGCCTCCATTCTTGAGTCGGATCTCCCTATGGAAGTTGGTGAAGTAATCGATTCGTTTTAACGGATTATGATCAATCCAAATCGATATTGTCATCTAAAAATTTAAGATACTTAGGCGATTCATCTTCGAAAATGTCTCTTCCTTCCATCATATAGGCGCGAAGAAGATATTCCTGGGCAGACTCGCTATTGTTGTCTTCCAAATAGCACTGTCCTAAGCGTAGCATGATAAAAGGGTTTTCGTAGGCATTTTCGATAATGTTCTGTTTTGCTTTTTCAAAATGGGAAAGGGCATTGTCAAAATCGTCCAGTAAGAAAAAGGCATCTCCTATGGAAGCTTCGAGCCAAAGACTTTCCGCATGAACATGTTGTGGACTAGGGACTAGATCAAGTGCTTCGGTCCACACCCGGATCGCCGCCTGATAGTTGCCTTCATCACATTGGATGTTTCCTTCCTCGCTAAGTTGGTCTATTCTGTCTAATGTTTGATCGTCCATAACATTTTATTCTTTAGAGTGCTATACGAAGATAAGAAATCTACAGAAAAAAGCGGAAAAATAACTTCTTCCGCTTTTTTAAAATTGTTTTAACCTACATTTATTCTACATCAAACCACAATTTAGTGAGTAAAGTATTGCTGCCCTGACGTGCGATTGCTTCCTTATAGCTCGTTCCGTTGAGTGATTGTTCGGTTCCGGGATACAGAAACCGCAAAGGAATTTTGCCGTTTAAAGCCCCGGCCTTCGCAGGCGTTAATTGCGGATAATCTAACCGACGCCATTCTGCAAAGGCTTCTAAGCCCTGTCCGTACAAGGCAATCCACTTTTGTTCCCCAATGGATTTTTTGTAGCGGTTGGAATCGAACTTAATGGCTGTCTGGCTGAGGTAGCTAACGATTTGGTCATTGCCAATGTTGTATTGTTCCAAAGAAGCACGGATTGCCTTTTGGTAATAATCTGCTGCATCACCTGTGATAAATCCTCTGCTCACTGCTTCGGACAAACCAAAAAGTGTTTCCGAAAAGCTTAAGATTACTGCTGGAGCATGTGGATCTCTAAAATAGATACCTGGTCTTGAAGTGCGAGCGAAGCCCAAGTTACTAGCGTCACTTGCCGTTAAACCATTTGGTACTCCGATATATTGTTCTGGCGTTGAGGTAGTGGTCGTATCGGCATAAATACCCAAACGCGGATCGTTGAGTGAGCGCAGTTTGTCGACAATTGTCTTACTCACTCTATAGTCCTCCCGTGCTTCAAACGATGCACTGACCGGATTGCGATAGGGTGCGTCGCGGTAGATAAGCTGTGCATTGTCTGCATTTGAGGTCAAATATCCACTTCCCTCTGCGGCAATCTCCTGTAATGTTGTTTTGGAGAGATTTGGTAATCGATCTGCGATACGTAAAGCAATGCGTAGACGAAGTGCATTTGTAAAACGCTTCCATTGCGCGATGCTACCATTATAAATAATGTCTCCTTCAATATTTTTTCCACTCGGATTTAATAAAGCCTGAGCACTTTTCAGATCGTTTAATAAGCCTGTGTATACTTTCTCTTGCGTATCGTAATGCGGTGTAAGATAGACGTCAATGTTTCCGGCTTCTGTGTAAGGTATTTCGCCATAAGCGTCTGTAAGTAAAGAAAATACCCAGGACTGTAGGACGATTGCTACCCCCTTATAGTTGTCATTTCCTGTGTTTTCCGCCAGTTTTTGAATGATTTTCAACTGACTTATGCTTTTCGAATACCAAGTGGACCAACCTTCGTTAAAATCATTATTTGTAAAGATGTAACGGTCGGGATCAGTATATTGTATTCTCGCCCAATGTTGAACAAATAAAAGGCTAGACGCGAGGTTGTTACTTATACCCCAGTAGCTATCTGTTGTCGTCTTAATTGTACTGGTTAGCAGGTAGGCAGGCTGAGGAGTTTCCGCTTCATTCTGATTTTGGTTTACTTTTGCTAACTCGTCTTTACAGGACGTCGTTAGACCTAGTAAGAGAAAAAGTCCTGCTATATGTTTGCTATTTATTTTCATTTTCTAATCGTTATTTGTTTATCAATTATCTGTTATCAACTGTACTTGTGCCTTATTTGCTTTGTAGATGTTGATTGCCAGTTATTTGTATAAATCCGTAAGTTTTGTTCTATTTTTAATTCGATTGTTCCATTTTCTTAAAACTTCAGGTTCAAATTGAAACCAAAGCTTCTCGTAGTGGGCAATTGCAAACTTTCCAAACCTTGGGCATTTCCTGTATTAAAAGCTGTTTCCGGATCAATATTGGGGGCATTCTTATGAATAATCCACAAATTACGACCTACTAAAGAGAAAGATGCTCCCTGAAAACCAATTTTGGAAATCCAGCGATTAGGTAATTGGTAGCCTAATTTTACTTCGCGTAATTTGACATAAGACGCATCGAATACATTTGCTTCATTGGTTCTGTATAATGTTTTATAATATTGTTGTGCCGAAACAACTTTTGTATTTTCTGAGCCATCTGCATTCACACCATCTGCAATGATACCGTCATCGTATGTTATACCGTTCAGGGTATAGCTTAAGCCACCATGTTCAGCATCTCTTCCAGGAAGGGTAGAGGCTAATACCCCTGTGCCTGTACCTGTGGCATTCGTGCCAGAATACAGTTTTCCACCATGTTTGATGTCGATCAAAAAGCTCAGATCAAAATCTTTGTAACGGAATTGATTGGTAATTCCACCTAACCAGTTCGGTGTAAATTTTCCAAAATAATGGTTGACAGGGTCAGTAGCAGGAGTCCCATCTGCATTGACAATAATACGTCCAGCTTCATTTCTTAAAAAGCCGGTTCCATAGAGAGTTCCATAAGGTTTTCCGACTGCAGCCAAAACCTGCACCGTTCCCGAAGAACCGATCGTATAGCTTTGTAGCAACCCCGCATCGTCTAATTCTACCACTTTACTTTTATTTGTAGCAAAATTTACATTGATGTCCCATTGAAAATCCTGTTTTTTTATCGGGGTAACTCCGAGTTGAATTTCCAACCCTTTATTGTTGATTTTTCCGGCGTTGACTAGTTGTTTTTTGTAACCAGTTGAAGGGCTTACATCGACGCTTAGGATTTGATTGATACTATTGATATTGTATAAACTTAGATCCAAACGTACCCGACTTTTGAGGAATGCCAACTCGGTACCTAATTCAGTAGAGGTTGTTGTTTCCGGTTTTAAATCTGGATTTTTCTTAATGTCATTGACCGATAATTGTGGACTATTTCCGTAAGGAGCGCTAAAAAGATAAGAATCGATCAAGTTGAACGGATCGGTATCTTTACCTACTTTAGACCATCCTCCACGTAATTTCCAAAAAGAGAGTACATTGCTTTGAATGGAGAAAGCATCTGTCAGTACGATACTTGCGTTTGCTGATGGGTAGAAATAAGATAGATTGTCAACAGGTAGGGTTGAGGACCAATCATTACGTGCCGTCAAATTCAAAAAGGCATAATTTTTATACCCCAATTGCGCGGAAGAAAAGATGCTGTAAGCTTTCAAAGGACTATATTCACCTGTTGAAATTAAAGCATCTCTTGAGTTTGCCAGTGTATATACATCTGGTACTGCCAAACGCGGTGCCTTCTGGTTATTCCTTTGTCGGGACTGGCTTCGTATGTTTCCACCTCCTAGGATATCCAATGTGAAATCATTGGAAAGGGGACGGTTATAATTCAGCGTAAACTCTGTATTATTTTCATTTACTGTGTATGCGTCCTCTTCGTAAGATCCATAGGGCGTACCATTCGTGCCATATGCGATCCTAATTTTGCGTCGATCTGTATAATAATCGTTGCCCGTACGGAAGTTTGCCGTCAAATACTTATTGATTTTATAGTTCAAACCAATATTGCCAAAAATGCGGTCGCGTTGTTGCTGAACCGTATTCTCTTCCGCAATGAAATACGGGTTGCTATAATAACTATTGTTCCAATTGACTAGATTGCCGTTAGCATCCCGATAATTTTTTAGACGCGAAACATCCACTTGTCTTCCAAACCATGTAAATTGTAACATGTAACCATTAGAACGGAAACCACCTACACCAGGTAAATTACCAGAATTCGTACGCACATAGTTTGCATTAGCAGTAAGTGTTAGATCTTCTGTGATTTTATAACGGGTATTGATATTGAAATTATTTTTTTCAATAGAAGAATTGGGAACAATCCCCGTTTGATTGCTGTTATTATAGGAGAAACGGTAATCAATCTTCTCAGTCGCATCGGCAATTGAAATGCCATTATTTAAGGTTCTTCCCGTGCCAAAGAAACTCCTGACGTTATCCGGGTGTGCTACGAATGGCACGGCTTCACCATTGGAATAAAACTGAGGAGTCAGTCTGCCGTCCATCTTTGGACCCCAGCTTTCGTCCACACCATCATTGATACCCCCGCCCTTGCCATCTACATAGCTGAATTTTCCATCGGCACCCTGTCCAAAAACATTTTGATAATCGGGTAAAACGGCGAGTCGTTCGATTGTATTATTTGAATTGATGTTTATTCCCAGTCCTTTGCGTTTTTTTCCAGATTTTGTCGTAATCAAAATTACCCCAGCAGCGGCCCTTGAACCATATAATGCAGCAGCATTGGGGCCCTTTAGTACACTGATCGATTCAATATCTTCACTGTTGATGTCTGAGATTGCATTGGCATAATCCCGATTACCGCTCGTACCCAACTGGGAATTATCAACGGGGGTTCCGTCGATCACAAATAATGGCTGATTATTTCCTGCAATTGATGTTTCTCCACGGATAATAATCCGGGAGGACCCCATATTACCTTGACTATTTGTGACTTGAACACCTGCAACCTTTCCAGCAAGTGAATTGACTAAATTACTTTCTTTTGCTTCGGAAAGATCCTTTCCTTTCAGCTCCTGAATAGAATATCCCAATGTCTTTTTTTCTTTCGAGATATTCAATGCCGTCACAACAACTTCGTCTAGTTGAGAAGTCGTTGGCAGAAGTTGAACCGTGGTGAAACCTGTAGTATTGGTTTGAACAGTCTTAGTTTCAAAGCCAATATATTGAATGCTGATGTTAAGTGAGCTTCCGGTCGAAGGGAACTCAAATAGTCCATTTACATCTGTTTGAACCTGTTTTTTACTGTTTGTTTCGGTAACTGTAGCCCCTTGAATAGGATTATTATTGTTGTCGACTACCTTTCCTTTTATAGTGGTTTGTGCGTATAGTGCACCAGTACTAAGACAAAGCGCGGCCATTACGACAAAATTTATGTTGTTTTTTGCCATACTAATTATAATAGTGAGTTTATTGTTTGAGTTGAGTTATAGGAGATATTTGAAATTTACCTGTAAAAACATCCCCTTAGGACATTCGTTTTTTAAGGATATTATCTGTATGCTGTTTCATGTGTTAAAAAATGTTAATGCAAATATATAAAATCTACCTGATAACTATACTTTGTTTTTTTGTTTTTTGTAATTTTTGAGTCAGAATGATAAGATGCGGTTTTTATAGGTGAGGAGTAGCTGGGGCATCAAGTTTTTTTTCTTTTCGGAACACCTTCTTGTTTTCTTTGCAATATGTTGCCTGTCAGAATATTGATTGGTAGGTGCGAATCGTAAGCGACAACGCACGGATTGTAAATCCTCGTATTTTCGAATAAGAAAGGGCAATGTTCTTGTGTCTCCATGATGGTAAATTAAAACGTTAACACGATGATTATTTTTGGCACAAGAACAAAAGTTTTAGCTAATAAATCGCAATCGGCAATCGGAAACTGCGATTATTGTGGCACAGTTCAATCCCTTTTTGTCTACAGGCAAATTAAATATTTCCATGTTTTTTGGATACCCATATTTCCCTATAGTTCGGAGGTCATAACCATTTGCAATCATTGCAAGAAGTTGAGTTACCAACGTGAAATCAACCCACAAACACGTCAGGCCATATCTTCGGGAGCTATCCGTAAAACACCTTTTGGATATTTTGCGGGCTTAGTTCTGATTGGGCTTTTTGTATCTGCTATTGTTATAGCAGGAATTTACGGTGCAAAAAAGAAGGAAAAATACCTGAAAGATCCAAAGGTTGGTGATGTGTATGAGGTTTCCTATACAAAAGATGGAAAAACAATGCGTACGCTTTATCGTATCGCGAATTTAACGACCGACTCTGTTACCTTTGACCTAAACGATTATGAAGCGGATAGCCGAAAGGGTCTACGCAAATTGCGCGAGCAACATACAGATAGCTATTCGGAAAAGCAACGTTTATCGCGTGCCGAACTTGAAGAAATGAAAAGTAGGATATCGAATATTGAAAGATTGTAATAATCATTTTTGTTGTTGCTATAAGCAAGGTTCAGCTCTTTACCGGATCTATTTCTTTGTTTTTATAATATTAAATTTATGGACATAGCCCAACATAAAATATTGTTTCAATGTAAGTGAATTCCCAAAATATGTTACGTTGCCTTGACTGCCCCAATAATTTTGGGTATTCTGATTCAATATATCAAAGCCGGTCAATTTTAGCTGTGAATTATTTTTAAAGGTATAATAGACTGACGCATTTAATATATGGTAGTTTTTTCTGCCGCTCAATCCGCTGGCCCGGTTATCTAAGGAGTATGTTGATTCTAGCGAAAATCCGTGGATTGGATTAATATTCAATCCTGCACCAATTTTACGGATTGAATAAGTTGATTCAATAAAGTCGGGGTTATCTTTTACCGAATTTATGTTCTTGTTCCAAGAATAGGTATACTGTGGTGATATCGTCACTAGGTTTTTCCACGTCGCGGAAAATTGTTGGCTGGCATTGATCCCTATATTGGTCCCTTTATTATCAACATCATTGATGGAACTATAATTTTCATAGGTATAGATACTGTTGTTTTGCGATAGATAGAATGACCAATTTTTGCTGGCTTTTAGGTTGTATCTCAGGTAAGTATAGGTACTATAGTTATATTTTGATCCAGCGAGAAACATCTGCGTGGTCATTTGTCCTGTATTGTTGTTTCGCCAACTACGGGACCCGATGCTGTTATTGACATAATTGATATTTCCATTTACATTAAACTGCAATTTCGAGGTATACTTATAGTATGATATACTGACATTCTGTTTTTCGATATTGTTGAATATAAAGGATGTCTTTCGTGTATACAATGGATTTAGATCCATGACGAGTTGCTGAATTCCGTAGAGTTCGGGAGACTCGAGATCTTTATACCAGCCGAGGTTTAGATCTTTATAACGGATATTAATATTAGGCAACCAGTAGCCTAAAGATGATTTCTCGGCAGAGTTGATTTTAAGTAAATCAAAATGATTTACCTTTACTTGATAGGCTGTTCCAAACTTTACGTTAAAATCTTTGGTGGGTCTCCAGTAAAATATAATACCCGTAATATAATCTTGGTATTTGTAACGATAGCTATTTTCATAAGGAGCTGCATGCATTTCTCCAGTGCTGTCGCGATTGATATATACACTTTCCTGTGGCCCTTGGCGGTTAGTGACATAGGTAAAGTAGTAGTCAAAGTTTAGTTTTTTAATTATTTTATTATAATAGGCTGCACTGAAATATAGGTTGTTGGAATTATTTTGTGTTCGGTTTTTATACCATAAACTAGTCCGCGGCTTAGCTGTATCATATATAAAGGTATTTTGAAAAGAGGTGTCGGTTTTTTCATTTGTATTGATGGAAATGGTATTTCTAAAAGATACGATGTGGTTTTTATTGAGTTGTTTTTCGATATAGAATCCATGTGAATAGTTCAGGGTATTTTCCTTATTTCCGCCCGTACCTGTTGCGTCATTTAGTTTTTTGAGATCCGTATAGGAGCGGTTCATTCCGAAGGTTGAATTGTTTTTTGAATTGATACCCAAATTCGGTGTAAATTCAAAATAGGCTGTTGTATCCATACGATGTCGGAGGAGGGTTTTGAGATTATGTCCTACAGATTTCTCCTGTTGCTGGTAATCGGATGTTGAATATTGTTTTTCCTGATCGTATAAAGAGATTTGATTGCCGGTATTTTGATTTTCGGCTTTATTATATTTCAGCATGTACATGATGTTCAACTTGGTCTTCTTTCCCCAGTCATTGTTGAGATTAAAGCCCAAGCCAATATCGTTGGCCTTACCCGAATAGTTCCTACCTCCAAAATTATCAAATCCATAGTTTTCGGCACGTCCAAGTCCAGCTTCTTGGTTCAATTCATTGTAATCAAAACTTTGGCGGTTAATGTTATTTCCGAAACCTAGGAAACTTAGCTGTAGTGTGTCTTTAAATGTATTGAATAAACCACCGGCCTCATACCTGCTGCGTGTACCCGCACTACCATAAAGTTTTCCAAAACTGGCCTTGAGAAAATCTTTCTTAAATTTTAGGTTAATCGTGATCGGCAGTTTATCTTCGTCTTCGTTCTCTTTTTTTGTTTCGCCCTTATCACGGTACACCTGTACTGTTTTGATAAGAGAAGCATCCAAATTTCGTGTGGCTATACGTACGTCACTCGAAAAGAAATCCTTGTCGTTTACTTTTACTTTGGAAACCTCTTTCCCTTGATAGTAAATAGAGCCATCCATATTAACCTGAAGACCAGGTAGTTCTTTGAGCAATTCCTCTACGTTGGCGTTGGGACGAGTTTTGAAGAAGTTGGTGTTATATTCTAACGTATCTTTATTCATCCATACGGGGGGAACAATATTGACGACTACTTCTTCGAGGCTTTTCGAGTCGAGCTTTAAGTGAGCGAAATCATAATTTTCTCCGTTAGGTATAGTAAATTCCTTACGAAAAGGATTTGCATTGACATGTGAAATAAAAAGCGTTAATGCGGTCCCTGTGGGAATTTTAACAAATTCAAATTTACCTTTTGTGTCAGTAAGGAGGTAGGAAACTACGGAAGAGTCTTTTGAATTGAGAATCGTTACAGTCGCTTTTTCTAACGGTTCAGCATTTTGAGCAAAAACAGTTCCGAGAACTTTGCCCTTCGATTGACCTATAACTATATTTGTAGTGAGTAATAAAATTAAAAACAAGTAAATTCTCATAAAATTAAGTACGTGTATCTTGGCTATAATGGTGATTAAAATGATTTTATGTAAATCATTTTAATAATACATTAAATAAATGAAAATTATACTATAAATGAAAATTTATTTATAAGACAATCCACTTGCGTCCTAAACGTTTAAAAAGTGGCGGTGTTTGGATATAGCAAAGTTGCTATATTTAAATTGCAAAATTATAACACACCGCCATGATAAA
>NZ_JBNPWQ010000066.1:0-13133 GCF_050433745.1 Sphingobacterium sp. HSC-15S19 | reverse complement strand
TACTAAATGTTCTCCGTGTACGTGACATAATATTGCTAATTTAATCTATTTATTTCATACCTTAAATTTATGTCTAGTTTTAGGGGAGCAGCATAGATTGCCACCTCTTATTGGAAAAAGCTGGCTACGACGGCATCATATCAAGTTTGGGAAATGACCAGACCGAATTCGTCGCATTTCACAGCTCACAGATAGAAATTATTTCAATAGAAAGACAGAATTTTATAGGCCGCTCACGATAAGAATTTCACTTGTATCAATTAACATGAAAATAGAACTAAAGAGAATTCAGCACAGCCTGCAGTTCAGTGAAGAAACACATGCCTTTACCGCCAATCTATACATAAACGGAATCCAAGCTGGATACGTAAAAAATAATGGACAAGGTGGGGCTACATTTTACACACCTAAAGACCAGCAGGGAAAAGTTCTGATAAGGGAAGCGGAAAAATATTGCGCAGCCCTACCTCCAGCTGATCGTTCGGAAAATAATTTATTGGACGGTCTTTCACAGGATATGGATCTTGAACAATATATTGATGATCTAGTGAATAAATACATTGAGAAAAAGGAAATTGCAAAATTCAATTCTAAGATGAACAAAATCATGTTGAAAGGAATAGTATATGGGATTCCAGATCAATCTTACAGCGGTTTTGTCTATGCTGTACCGATTGTAAAACTTCTTGCCTTTCCTAAAGGTCCTGAAATTGTACTAAAAGATCTTAGCGAAAAAGTACTCCCCTCCTTAACCGAAGGACATAAACTTCTCAATACGAATATTCCAGAAAGCATAATAAAAGCAGCAGGTTTAAAGAAAGAACAATACCTAGAGCCAACGGTTCGGGATATCCACTACGGCAGCATCCCATATATTCAAGAAGATAAAAAAAACCAGGGCAGACGACGATAAGCTATTATAAATAGCTTTAATCATATCAATCGATAATTACAATCTACAAGCGATACCTTAAGGAAATTAATCTTCCGATATCGTTAGCAAAATCCTTATCGTTATCCGAATTTTCAAAATGCCATATATCCTTATTTCTTATGAGCTTTTGCACCATTCCATCAAGTAGAATAGATATCTCTATCATTCCTTTATATAACTCCTTATCCAAAATCCTTATTTGGAAATCCTGGCCCTTATAAGTGATTCTAAGGGATTGCCTAGGTATATTATTTTGTGCTAATACATCAATTGCCTCTTCCATATTGTACCGTAAATTTAATAAAATGGCTTAACATTAAATGTTAAAAATAAATAAACATGATCTGCATTGATATCTTATAGCAGAACAATATGTCAGCAGTTAGCACCTAAATTATATATTCACCATACTGAAAATAGGTATATTGAATTAAATGATAATTGAATAAGCATACAAAACTTAATATATGTTATGGATAAAAAAATGTTGATTGAAATGGCTAGACTTATTAGCATTCAACAAGCAGAAATAGACCGTTTAAAAACGATGCTACCCGCAAATAAAAAAAGTAAGAAAAAACTTGGTGTCGAAATATATACGAGAAGGTTATGTCTCATAACAAAGATGTACCAAAAGCAATGGGAAACAGCATTGTCTGAAAACGCGGATCAGATAACTTTTTTGAATCAACGGCTATGGGCTACAGGAATGTCTCCATTTAAGCCAGATTTTGAAATTCAACCACTGTTAAAAGCTTTTAGATAATCCCATTTCTATTAAATGATACCCTGAATAGGTTTGTTATCAGAAAATTTAATTTTAAGATGATAATTTATAAATTCTATCGTTTTTATGACTTCATTGATAGCACCGTATTCCCTACCATTTTTAAAAATTCAGAGGGTCGATAGTGCATAATTGATAAAAAACTATTGGTAAATGCCTGAAGACTTTTATAACCTACTTTAAAAGATATTTCTGAAATGGTCAATTCCTGCTCATTCAACAATTCAATACTTTTTAATATTCTCAGCATCTGCTGGTATTTGCTGAGTGTCAATCCAGTCTCTTTTTTAAAAATCCGTTCAATGGTACGAAGTGATAAAGCGGCAATATGACTTAAATCTTCCATAGAAAAGTCTTCGGTAAAATGTTCCTGTAAATACAAAGTAACACTCGCCAGCCTCTTATCTTCTGGCAGTGTAATATATAACTGCATAGCACTGTCAACAAACTGAGGAAGCTCGTTGAGCAGTGTTCCTAAAAACATATTTTCATTCGCATCCTCATCCAGTTTTTTTGACCATTTCCCAGCATATTTTATCATTTCTTTCAATACTGGAGGTGCAAGAAATACGCCCACCTTATTATAAAATGAAGATATATCCTGCAGTTCAAAAAATAACACCATTAATCTTATCTTTTGGGATCCCCAATTTGTTTTATGAAGGCAATTAGGAGGTATCCATGCAACATGATTTTTAGGCAAGAGATAAATCTTTCCATTCACAGTAAGATACTGAAATCCTCTTTCAACATAAATCAGCTGCCCTTTATTATGTGAATGAAGCTCATCATTATGAATCCACTTATCCTCAAAACGAACTAAATAGCGCTTATTAACTTTGTCTATATCAACAGGATATTGCTCGTTATTCATGTCGTTTTAGATCAATATTTTGATAAATCTAAATAAATGTACGTATTTATTTTTGTATCAAAATTTATAATAAAATGAAGTACCTAGCAAAAAGAGAAAACTCGAAAATTTTAATAGCTATCAGTGTTATGGTTATCATTTTGGTATCTAGTAACCTCAGATCTCCTATATCTGCTGTTGGCCCAGTCCTAAATCAAATCGTAAACTCGTTAAATCTAGAACATTTTCAGAGTAGCCTGCTTACCTCAATACCATTATTTATGTTTGCAAGCTGTTCTTTACTAGTCAGTCGATTCGCGCAAAATTTGAGTATCACCAGATTCCTATTGTTTGCTTTATTGATATTGAGTTTTGGTTTATTCATCCGTATCTCGGGAAATGTAGCTGCCCTATTTGTAGGATCTTTGATTTTAGGACTTGGAATCGCTATCTGCAATGTGTTACTACCTGGTTATATTAAGCTAAATTTTCCCGAGAAAATAGGTTTGATGACGGGCATATTTGCAGTATCCATTAACCTTACAGCCGCACTAGCCTCCGCATATAGCCTTAGCTTGGGTGACTGGACAGGATATGGTTGGCGTGGCTCCCTGGGAATCTGGTTAGTGACAGCTATTTTAGCTTTAATAATCGTTGTTATTGACCTTATTTTTAACAAGAAAAAAAATAAGCATAAAATGTCTGATGATTCAAAAACAGATTTTAATATGTTTAAGTCAAAACAAGCATGGAATATTGCCCTATTCTTAGGATTGCAATCACTTGTATATTACTGTATAGTTTCTTGGCTTCCTTCAGTTTTAATAGATTATGGTATGACTGGGAATAATCCAGGTTGGGTGTTGTTTGCGATACAGTTTGCCGCAATTCCGATAACTTTTGTTGGGCCAATAATTGCCAATAAATTGAAAGATCAGAAAATTATAATTGTTTTTATCTGTGTTACAATGATGTTAAGTATACTGATGTTTGTATGGCTAAAAACAGACTTAGTTTACTTAACGGCAATTTTGTTAGGATTTTCAAATGGTTTAGCATTCAGTCTCTCAATACTATTTTTTTCATTGCGTACGAAAACTAGTGCCAACGCCCTGAAAATTTCAGGGATGGCACAGTCCGTCGGATATTTAATTGCAGCTTCTGGCCCACCAGTTTTTGGAAAACTTCATGATTTTGATCCAAGTTGGAAATGGTCTTTTTATTTTCTTGTTGCCATAATAATTATGACTTTTATCTTCGGCTATAGAGCAGCAGATAAAAGATTTGTGGAAGATTAATACTTTTCACATTAGAAAGCTAGGCAAATGAAAACAGAGTATAATTCTTCTCCAGTTCATTTAGTTTTCAGAAGACAAATTTATTATATAATAAGGCTTTCCATTTTAGAAAGCCTTATTAAATTCAGCAATACTCTGAATCTTATTCGTTAAAATAATATTAAAAGTACATAATACCTGTTAATCTTGGAGGAAAGGATAATCGGTATACCCCTGCACTCCACCACCAAACATAGTATCTCTATCTGGTGGGTTGAGTTCAGCTCCCAATTCAAAACGCTTAGGTAGATCAGGATTTGCTAAAAACAATGCGCCATAAGAAATCAATTGGGCAATGCCTTTAGCCAATTCTGCCTCGCCAGATTCTCTATCATATCCTGAATTTGCTATCACGGGATGTTTACTGACAACACCGAAGGTATCCATTACGTTTTTTGGGTAATGCGGATATTTGTCAAGCGGCGCAATTGCATTTGCTAAATGAATATAAGAAAGAGGAAATTCATTGAGCTCTTTTATTAAGGATACGAACTGCGTTTTAGGATCACTATTTTCAATATTGTTAAAGGTGTTCGTAGGTGATAATCTTACTCCTATCTTTTCAGAACCAATTGCCTCAACGATTTCCTTAACAATTTTTAAAACAAACCGGTTACGATTCTCAACAGATCCTCCATATTCATCTGTACGTTTATTGGCACTTTCCGATAAAAATTGATTGGGAAGATATCCAAAACCAGCGTGAAGCTCAACTCCATCAAACCCTGCTTCTATTGCATTAATTGCAGCTTGTCGATAATCAGAAATAATTTCCTTTATTTCTGATTTATTAAGCTCCTTAGGAATTTCATAATCTTTCCGCCCCTGAGAAGTAAAGTGATTTTGGTCTGAAATAGCAATAGCAGATGGAGCAACCGGCAATTTTCCGTTTTTATCAATCGAATGTCCAACACGTCCGGTGTGCCATAGTTGAGCATAAATTACGCCCCCGTTTTCATGTACAGCCTTTGTCACCCTCTTCCATGCCTCAATTTGCTCCGGCAAATAAATGCCCGGTGTCCATGGGCTTCCTAAAGCTTCTTCTGATATATTAATTCCTTCAGAAATTATTAAACCCGCGCTTGCCCGCTGAGTATAATATAATACTGTGAGGTCACTAACAATTCCATTTTCATCAGCTCTACTCCGTGTCATAGGAGACATTACCATGCTATTTTTTAATGTAAACTTGCCGATTTTCGTACTGTTCAAAAGTTTCATTTGTAAAAAATTTTATATTTAACATTTATTTTACAAGCCAAATTTATGTAGTTTTATTAGACCTTTTCCTTGTGTTACTTAAAGGATAGCGGTTACTAAAAGGATACTATGAATACAAAAAAAATTTTCGAAACAGACAGTAAGGAAGCTTGCATTAAAGCTAAATTGGCCGTTCAGGACACATTAGATTTAGTGGGAGGAAAATGGAAATTGGTTTTAATGTCTATTTTAACCCGTGGCAAAAAAAGGTTTCGAGAATTATCGAGGGAGGCTGATATATCACCTCGTGTTTTAACCAAAGAATTACGTGAACTGGAGATTAACGGATTAGTGAGTAGAACCGTTTTAGAAACTAATCCTGTGAGTGTGGAATATGCTTTGACCCCATACAGCGAAACTCTAGCTGAAGTAATAGCAGCTATGGAAAAATGGGGATTGGAGCATCGACAAAAGGTTATCCGGAAAGATTTCTAAGCAATATAAGTAATTTAATTATATATTTCTAATAAGGATATATCTCTCATTTTGAAGACGGTTTCCAAGATATTAAAGGAAAATTTGAGTTTGTGGAATTAAAAATCAGTTGCCTTCATTTCTATCTACTTTTGCATAGCTCAAGTTTGCAAATTTCACAACTAATACCAAGAATTCTTTATCATTTAAACTCTTTGATTATACGTCACTTAAGCATAGCAACTTTTTGTATCAATTCTATTTTATACCATTTCAAAATAAAGACGTTTGTACATCATCACTTCCCAATGGTGGCAAACCTTCCCATTGAAATTCTTCATAACGGTGCTTGCCATCTGGGCGTTGCGGATATCCTCTTAACGTGTAAACAGGATAATAGTTCAAATTCTCTTCTGGAATTTCAAATTTAAAGATAGGCTGCATTTCTTCTTCTGTGATATTAGTCAGCCATTGACGTTCAAGATCCTCGGGAAGATATAATGGCATTCTATGCTTGTTGGGACCATCATTATGAATATTTGCCATAACCTCATTAGCGTTTCTTGTTAACATCCCAAATGATCCCACTTTCTCAACAACACCATCTTCGTCTACCATTTCATGCCACTGGTAAAGTCCCGGTATATAGAAAATATCTCTTCCCTTTTCACCAATAAAGTAGGGAACTTTCTTTTTCCATCCTTTGACTGCTCTATGTTCAAATGTTCCGGAGACAGGGATAAGACATCTTTGGTTACGTAAACGGTACCAATATGACTTTTTATCTTCCAGGATCCTTTCACTTCTTACGTTAACCATATTCCTGCGGCGATCTGTTTGTAGCTTTTGATCTGTAATAAATGTCGGCAGCACACCCCATTCCATTTCGGTTAATGCTAGCTGTTCTGAATCTTTCTGCTTATATAAGATCGGATATTTGGGAAATGTTATTGCCTGAACATTTTCCAAATAATCGTAATTGTAATCCAATTGACGACGTTCATCTTTTAATAAAGGAAAAGCCTTTTTAACTATTTCGATGTCTGTATGTAGACTGATATCCCAACACATAATAGGTTATTTAATATTTACTGACTAAGATAAACATAATCGCCCAAAAGACCGGTCCATTTTCTTTACATATTTATTGGTTTATAAATCAATAAAAACTAAATACATGATTTAACTATACATTCAACGCAATAATTCGATTGCGGGAACTTTCTTTTTGGTCTGCCCGTCTGTAATTGCCGCTACTACCCTACCATATTCCAGTGAAAAGAGAATATCAATGGGATTCTTGCGCTGGAACCTTGTTTTGGTACGGAGAAAATTGACAATATGCTTTTCATACATTTTTAGCATCCGTTTATCCCAGTTTTCTTCTTTTATCTGATTGAGAAATATGCGATAACCCGAGCCCATTGTTAGCATCTGATCAATTTTTTCTGCATCCTCAGGTATCTGTAATGCTTTTCCTTCTTTAACAGCGAGGTGATGTGCATGTGCTTTTGCTTCTTCCGAGTCATCATACGGTGTCAACAGAAATCCTGTATTTGCCTTAACATCTGGCCATTCAAATCTCTGCAGCACGAAATCCGTATAACCAGCTTCAATAAGTTCGCTAAATGATGTTTTTGTTACTTGCTCAAATGGATTGTATAGCATAATATTGCATGATAACTATTGGTAGAATAAAAATACAAACAATGATTTCAATTATCGACAGGGAAAGCATATTAAACTCACTAAATAGATTAGAACCGACAGATAAACCCGTATTTGGCGCTATGACTCCGCAGCATATGGTTGAACATCTCGCTTTTACTGTGGCATTTTCAAATGGGACCATTCAGCAGGATTTAGCCTACCCTACTGAAATAGCTGAAAAAATTAAACAGTCTTTGCTTTATCAGGGTGCTGATATTCCAATCGGGTTTAAGTCTCCGATTTTACCGAAGGAAGGTCTACCTGAGCTCAGATTCGAAGATTTAAACGCTGCACTTGAAGATCTAAAAACACAGCTTGATGTTTTTGATCATTATTTTGGAGATAGTCCCAATGCACAACCTACCAATCCAACTATGGGAAAACTAACTTATGAAGAATGGCTTAAATTTCATAATAAGCATTTTGCCCATCATTTTAAGCAGTTTGATCTTTTATAGTACCTTTTCTTTATCTATTTGAAATAAAAACTAAGAAGCGGCAATTTTCCATTTCCGCTTCTTTTCTATAGTTTTAGTTCCTAATCAATAATTCTCTTTTCGAATTATCACAGTTATGTTTTGACCGTATCGAATACTTCAAATTTATATCTCCATCATTTTTGAGCAGAAACAATCTAGTTGGAAATGCTATAGCTTGATTTGGATTTAATTTCGAAAAGCTAAATTTCAAAATTTTACTGGTGTCTGTTTTATGGATTTCGAAATCCTGAAATCCACTGAGTAACTTTTTATACCTTCTTTTATCGTCTTCAAAATCTGTTTGATCCTGTAAAAAGGTTAATCCAATATTTCTAGGTGTTGCCATTACATCAAACTGAAATGGAGAAAACTGGTATTGATCGACCAAATGGCTACTTTTTATCTCAAAAATCTCAGTGATAATCTTCGCTCCCAGGAATTCTTCCATTAATGAATGGCTCGAAATATTTGGAAAATCACCTTTTTCAATGAACTCAATATCACCTGGTATTTCAAGTAAAACATCTATATCTTCGTCAAATGTTTTCCCTTCATTTTTTAAAACTAAAGTAATACATCGACCAAACTCTATTAAGTTGTTTAGGTCTGTTAGCTGTTCTCTTTTTGTAAATGCTCGGTATAGTGCATAAATAGCATAGTACTTTTCTTCCTCCTCTTTCGTCCCAGATATTTTATATTCAAAAAGAACTTGAGCTTCGCGAAGATTGCCAACTGAAAAAAATGATCTTTCTACAACCTCATTAAATTCTTCTGAAATATAGTCTTCAAGTGCTGATTGAATCTCATCACTAATTTTTACACTTTTATATAATGTGTTAAATACAGCATTCGCTAGCTGAAAATCCTTACTCCCTTTTTTCTCTACGTTATTTTGATCTATCTGTGGTTTAAAAATATGCCTTTTACATATTTCAAAATTAGTGATTATCTCCTCATTTGATTGATTTATCAGCCTTTGGAGTGCCTTTATTTTTATTGATCTGGCTTCTTCTTCAACATAAAATGTTTCATTGTTTTCATTATAAAGATAAACGCGTAAATCACTTTCATTAACTTGACGGACGCTCAGAGGGAGAATTGTTTTTGCCCAATTAACCAGCATGTCACTAAATTCATCCCTTGATACTTTTTTTTGAATAACAGAAAATTCTAAAAATGAATAAAGGATAACTCCGGTTAACACTTCAATATGCTCCTGTTTGATTATGTAGCCCAATCTTTCATAAAACTTGCGAAGTTCGTTCTCCAATGGACTACGAAGGTATTTCTCTTGATATGGTAATAAATCTATTAAGAGGCTTCCATTGTTCTTCAGTGCAATTTCAGGATCTATGACTATATTTTTTTTATACTCATTTAACTTTGGTTCACCATTTCCTATTAAAATTAAATGATATTCATTGCATCCATTTAAGCCTTTTACCATCTTTTCCAGCCAGCTTTTGGCATTTGTGACGCTAAAATAATTCTGGCTGGATTTCACCTGGATAGCTTTGATAGGGACATCACCTTTCCAAAAGAGAATATCGGTCTTTTCGTCTCCTTTTTCAGGCTCTACCTGACAATAGTCCCAATCACTGTCTTCAAAATTACTGATTACACTTATGATTGTTTGATAAATAAAGCCTTTTATACTGACTGATCCCCCCATAATTGATTATATACCTTCCATGAATTCATAAAGCTACCAAATTAGCTTTAATTTAAAAATATCATCAAGCTCTTATTCACTCCTTGGATCGAGTTTTAAGGGCATCTTGGCACAGCGGATCACTTCAATAGATGGACATCCATATTCAACAACCACTTTACCCTCGACCAGATAGATTCCAGCACCGCGCAAAGGATATTTTGCCAGGCTCTGCGGGAAATGCACCGTATCGAAGAAATAGCCATTCGCATCAAGGAAGGTTCCAAATTTCATCATGTCTCCCCGCTTGGTCTTGACAAATTTCTCGCAGACAAAATCACCAACGACACGTACGATTTTACCTTCATGCTGGCCAAGTTCTTTCGACGGTATATCACCGCGATAATCACTTTTGGTCAGATCAAATAATGTTCCTGTGACACAGAACCCTATGAGCTCCATCTCATCATAATAGTCCTCCAAAATATCCTCCTCCAGTGGTGGAAGGATCGGCTTACGGCTTTCCGTTTCAAAAAGGGCCATACTGGTCACTACAGGTTTGTGTTTGCTCATCAACAGGTGGGCTTCCCACAGTAGCCGTTTTTTGCCTATACCAATAAACCGCAGCGCACCGACCCGAATAAGGAGGATTACCTGTTCGAGCCCGGCCTGGGTTCTTTTGACAAAATCTTCCAGACTACGATATTGACCGGCATATTCCCTTTGCTCAATGATCCTGTTTGCTAGTTTTCCTTCCAGATTGAGGATACAGTCAAATCCGAGATAGATATCTTTTCCCTTAATGGAGGTATTGAAGACGGACTGGTTGACGCATGGAAGACAAATGTTCCCACCTCCAATACGTGCTTCGTTTACATAAACCTTGCGGTTATAAAAACCGCCATAATTGTTGAGCACCGCAACCATAAACTCCAGCGGATAATAGGTCTTCAAAAAAAGACTCTGATAACTCTCTACAGCAAAGGATGCTGAGTGTGCCTTGTTAAAGGAATAGCCTGCAAAACTTTCCATCTGGCGCCAGATTTCACGGCTCACCTTTTCGTCATATCCTTTTGCTTTACAGTTTGAAAAGAATTTGTCTTCGATTTCAATCAGATGGTCCTTGCTCCGATATTTGCCCGACATCATACGCCGCAGCACATCTGCATCTGCCATATCGAGTCCACCATAAGCATTGGCTATTTTCATCACATCTTCCTGATAGACCATCACGCCATAAGTTTCCTCCAGCTGTTCTTTAAAAACCGGATGTGGATAGACCACTTTGGAGGGATCATGATGGCGACGGATGTATTCGCCCATCATTCCGGAGCTTGCAACACCTGGCCGGATAATAGAAGACGCAGCTACGAGCGTGAGGTAATCATCACAGCGCAATTTGGTCAGAAGTTGCCGCATGGCGGGACTTTCAATATAGAAACAACCAATGGTGTTAGCCGATTTAAGCTGCGCGGCAATAAGCGGGTCCTGAAAAAATCGTTTTGGATTGTCTGTATCGATAATTACCCCGAGATTTTCGCGTACAATGCTGCGGCAATCTTTGATATGGCCGATGCCGCGCTGCGACAGGATATCGAATTTTTCAAAACCGATATCTTCGGCCACATACATATCAAACTGCATGGTCGGCAGTCCTTTGGGCGGATTGTCCATTGCTGAATAACAGGTAAGCGGTTCCTCAGAAATAAGCACGCCACTGGCATGAATCGTTCGCTGGTTCGGGAAGTCGGCCATCCGGTTGTAAACGCTCAGGATCGTATTGGTCACCTCGTTTTTATTGAGCAAATGTTCAGGCTCATGAACCAGCCTATCAATTTCCGCCTTGGGCAGACCATAGACCTTTCCAAGCTCGCGCAGAATGCTCCTTGAGCGGAAAGTGCTCATTGCTCCCATCAATGCCGTGTGACCTGTCTGATAGCGGTTGAAGATATAGTCGTACATCTCGTCCCGCTCGTTCCAGCTAAAATCCACATCAAAATCCGGCGGACTTTTCCTTTTTGGATTAAGGAAACGCTCAAAGGGAAGGTTGAGGGCGATAGGGTCAACATCCGTAATACCAAGACAATAAGCTACTGCAGAATTTGCGCCGGATCCTCTGCCTACATAATGAAAATTACGTCCACGTGCATAGCGGCAGATATCGTCGGTAATCAGAAAATAACTGGAGAAGCGCAGATTTTCGATAATCTCTAATTCCCGCTGGATCCGTTCTGTGGCGATCCGGTCATTCTTGCCATAGCGCCTGGCAAAACCATCCATGCAGTACTTATGCAGTAGCTGTTTATCGTTATAACGGTTTCCTGTAAAAGTTGCTTTATTTTTTACGCCCGTAAAATCAAAACCAAAGGAACATTGCCCCAGCATGCGGTTGGTATTGGCAAGCAGCTGCGGCAGCTCCGAAAATAGGCGCATCAGTTTTGCCTTGGGAACAAATACCTCATCATTGGTGGCAATCTGTTGGCTTTCGAGCTGCGATATCAGCAGATTGTTGTCAATGGCCCTTAACTGCCGGTGCAGGGTATAGTCGGATTTACGAAAGCTGACAGGTGCAAGGATCACACAGCGGTCAAGGATACGCCGTTCCATGAATTGGGCTTTGGTGCGTTCGCCCGGCTTTATTCCGATATATTCAAAATCACGCAGTACAAAGCCATCAATTTTATGAAAAGGATAGATTACGAAGACCTGATCAAAACCGGGCGCACGCTCAGGTACCGCACGATTTTCCATATTGAGCTGGGTGCGGTATTCGTTGATCTCACGGAAACCGTGTTCGTTCTTGGCAATGGCAACAAAGCAAAGCTGATCGCCGTTGCGAAACTCCATTCCAGCCAGCAGGTTGAGTCCGGCCGCTCGCCCCAGTTTGATAAAGTCCAGCGAACCGGAACTATTATTGATATCGGTCAGCACAGCAGTGTCATACCCTCCCGCCAGCATTCCAGAAATGAGATCCTGCAGACTGAGGGTGCCATATCGAAGGCTAAAGTAGCTATGTAGATTTAAAAGCATCTCCCCCTCCTTTCTCCGGCAGCGGTGCGCAGATCCCTTTCATCAAAAGTTCTGACCCATATCGCTTTCTGATCTTATCCATGGCCTGCATCAGGTTTACTTCCTCTGCACTATCATCAAAAAGGTCGGTCTGATAGGAGCCGTAGATCAGTCCGGAAAACTTGATCCCGATAAGGCGAATAAGCATCCGCCGACTATAAAGCTTTTTAAAAAGGGAAAGCACAACATCTGTGAGTTTCCGGTCCGAGTTAGTATAGGGAACGGACAACTGCTGTGTATGGGTATCAAAATTACTGTATCGGATCTTGAGCGTAACACAGCTGGTCAGTTTCTGGTCTTTTCTCAGATCAAAGGCCAGTGTATCGACCATACCAATCAAAGTCCGGCGCAGTACATCCATATCTATCGTGTCCTGTTGAAAAGTGTTTTCCTTGGACATGGATTTCTGTTCGCGGAAAGGTACCACGAGAGAATCGTCAAGTCCATTTGCTTTGCGCCAGATATTGATCCCGTTCTCACCAAGCACTTTCTGCATGGTAAATACTTCCATCTGCTGTAAAGTACCGATTCTGGAGATACCCATGTGTAAATGGTAAATAAGAATGCAGCATAATTGGTAAGTTGGAGTGCAGCATTTTCGGCACTAATAAATACACAATCCAGTCCAAAAGTATGCTA
>NZ_JBNPWQ010000065.1:0-15005 GCF_050433745.1 Sphingobacterium sp. HSC-15S19 | reverse complement strand
ATTCGATAGCTCATTACAATAGATTTATAATTCTGTCCGCCTTTTCTTTACCATTAAGCCTATAAGTTGTAAGAGCAATGGACTTTGCTGTGGTGTTGGGCGCGGACAAATATTCAAAGAACCAGAGCCTAGAGCAAAAGACATTAACATCGAACATATCGAAGAAGTCATCGATGCACAGCCTCAAGTTGTCGCTGCAGCATGTCCTTTCTCTGTATGACGATGTTAAAAGATGGCGTGAAAGTAAAAGAATCTGAGATTGAAGTGTGGACATTGCGGAAATAACTGCCCGAGCAAATCAATTGTAAATTACATTAATTACGAAATAAAAGAGGCCCGATCATACGATCGGGCCTTTTGTGTAGGGAGAAGAATATCTCCTGTCCACGCTTAAATTAGGGGAATCCCAAAGCCGGTTAAAATATAGGGGATTCCCCCGAATCGAAGATCAGCGCTGTATTTATGCTGATCAAACAACTCTAACATCTAGCCATAACAAAGGTATCACCTCTAATTCGATTGATTGTTGTTCATTTCTTCTAAAATGTTGTTCAAAAATTAACCATTGAAAAAAAATGATATTTAGGCCCTTTTCCCAGTGGACGCATATCAACACCATTATGCTGCGCGCTGATATAGCTGCCACGGGAATAGATATCTGGAGATATACGATTATGCCGTTCCTCCCGAAATGTACCACTGCAGTTTCGGGTAGCACTTTCATTGAGGTTGAGTACCACCTGATCCCTAAAAATCTCGCTGTTCACCACTTGAATATGCTGTGGTATATTTAACAATGAGGCTTCTAGCCGCATTGCTTCTGACAGTTGTTTCGGATTATATCTTTTGTAATACTTCGAACTAATTTCGACTTCGTCAATTCTGAACGATTTCATAGTATTCTGAGATACTGTTTGAGCAATAAGCCCAAACAGAGAAACGATAAAAATACAGGCTAAAAAAACCGAGATTGTAACATATGGAGGAATAAGAAATTCTGTTACAAATCTCTAAATCGAAATTAAAAAGCGATAAGAATGCTATTAGTCAGAAATAAGAGCAGGATTAAGATGATATAAAAATTTACCGAAGCCCTAAATTTCATCCTTCTCAATCCATTTTGGAACCAGTGGTGCTTCATACTGTTGCATTTTCTCGATCAGCTCTTCAATCGTATCAGCGACCAATAACATTGCTCTATTTTCCTGCTTAAGAAGCCCTTCTTCGACCATGTGATCAATAAATTGAATTAGATGATTATAAAATCCATTGATGTTTAATAAACCAACTGGCTTTTTATGTAAACCCAATTGAGCCCATGTAATCATTTCAAAAAGTTCTTCCAATGTACCAAAACCGCCCGGCAGTGCAATAACCCCTTCGGCGTAATCGCTCATAATTCGTTTACGATCATGCATGGTATCTACAATAATCAGTTTTGTTACACCCCTATGCTCTCTTTCTTTCGAATTCAAAAAATCGGGAATCACACCTATTACTTCACCTCCGTGCGCAAGAGCTCCATTCGCAACAGCCCCCATTAGGCCAACCCTTCCGCCGCCATAAACCAAACGGATACCGTATTCAGCCAAAACCTTTCCCACATAGGAGGCTTGCTCTTCATACACGGCCGAATTCCCTAAACTGGAAGCACAAAAAATAACAATACTATTAATTTTATTCATATACAAGTATAGCTAAAAATAAACGGATCAGCTCTTTTTTATTGCGATCTTATCAGCAGGCCAGGATTTTACCTTCCTAAACACAAAATAAGCAAAACTCTAATTATCAAATAAATACAACTTAAAACTATTCATCCTTTTTCTCTTGCATAGATAAATGTAAAAAAAACACTTAAAATAAATAACACATTTAATATCTTTGATTTACCGGTCTTTTTTATACATAACGGCTAACCAGACAAGCTCATCAGATCTTGTTAATAACAAATGATAATTTCAGTCCATATGATCTTCAAAAACAAATTTTTGCACAGTGCTCTCTTAAGCTTATTTTGTCTGGCGCTATCTGCTCAAACAACTCCTCAATTAAATTATTTCGATTTAAGAGAGGTAAGGTTGTTACCTGGAGTTTTTAAACATGCTGAAGACCTGGATATCACTTATTTATTGGAAATGGATCCGGACCGATTGTTGGCTCCATTTTTACGCGAAGCCAATTTACCGCTTAAAAAAGACTCTTATACCAATTGGGAAAATACAGGACTAGATGGCCATATCGGAGGTCATTATCTATCTGCGCTGGCTCATATGTATGCCGCTACAGGAGATCTTCGCATCAAGGAACGCCTGGATTACATGCTGGTCAACTTGAAACGTTGTCAGGAAGCAAATGGAAACGGATACATTGGCGGGGTGCCTGGGGGTAAAATTAGTTGGACAGAGATTCAACAAGGCCGGATCAACGCCGGTAGCTTTAACTTGAATGGAAAATGGGTACCGCTATATAATATACACAAAACCTATGCTGGCCTGCGAGATGCCTACTTGTTGACAGGCAATGAATCTGCGAAAGACATGCTTATTCAGATGACTGATTGGGCGCTTAAGTTGGTTGGTCAACTTTCCGAAGCTCAAATACAGGAGATGTTACGAAGTGAACACGGTGGACTGAACGAAACCTTTGCTGATGTCGCTGCAATTACCCAAAACCCAACTTATCTCGAGCTGGCTCGTAAATTTAGTCATCAATCCATACTTGAGCCCTTATTAGCGCATCAAGATCATTTAACAGGATTGCACGCAAATACACAAATTCCAAAAGTTCTCGGTTTTAAACGCATCGCTGACCTTTCCCACAACGAAAAATGGGCTGAGGCTGTTCGGTACTTTTGGGACAATGTCGTTGAGCAACGCTCGATTGCTATTGGTGGAAATAGTGTGAGTGAGCATTTTAACCCTACGGACGATTTTTCAAAGATGTTATATAGCATTGAGGGACCTGAAACCTGCAATACGTACAATATGTTACGGCTCACAAAAATGCTCTACCAAACTGATCCGCAAGGAAAATACCTCGATTTTTATGAACGTGCTCTTTACAACCACATCTTATCGACACAACATCCCGAACATGGTGGATTAGTTTATTTCACACAAATCCGTCCGGGGCATTATCGCGTTTATTCACAAACACAGACAAGTATGTGGTGCTGCGTTGGATCAGGGATGGAAAACCACGCCAAATATGGTGAAATGATCTATGCACAACGCAACAATGACTTGTTCGTCAATTTGTTTATTCCTTCACGCTTGGACTGGAAAGAGAAAAACATGGAAGTTATTCAAGAAACGAACTTTCCGAAAGAAGCCAATACAAGCATCCGAATCAACCCCAAAAAACCGACTTCATTCAGCTTGTTTATTCGTAAACCCAACTGGCTGACAGCAGCTCCGCATGTATTGATCAATGGAAAGCCTTACCACAATTTCAGTTCAACGAATGATCATATCCAAATCAAACGTACATGGCGAAAGGGGGATATCGTCAGTCTTGAATTGCCTATGGGGATACATACTGAGCAGTTGCCTGATAAAAGCAATTATTATAGTATTTTATATGGACCTCTTGTTTTGGGTGCCCGTAGTGGACAGGAAGATCTTTTGGGACTTCAGGCCGATGACAGCCGAATGGGGCACATTGCATCGGGAAAACAAATCCCTTTACGTGATCTCCCAATTCTTAAAGCTGAGCCGAACAATATTCCGGCACTTGTAAAACCAATAGCATCCAAGCCCTTACATTTTACGCTCTCAGATCTTTATTTGGAAAAAAAAGGTATTCAAATGGAACTAGAACCCTTTTTCGGTATTCATGATTCCCGTTATATGATCTATTGGCCTCAAGCAACAGAAAAGGAACTACAGGCGTTACAGGAGAAAATGAACAGTGATGAAATAGAAAGCTTGGCGCTAGCTGCCAAAACAGTCGATAAGGTTGTCGCTGGAGAGCAACAACCGGAATCAGATCACTTTTTTCGCGAGCAAAATAGCAATGCTGGGGCATTCGGCGATACACGCTGGCGCGATACAAAAGACTGGTTTAGTTATGTGATGAAAATAACGCCCGAGACCCAACTGATAGCAATCAAATTGCTGGCAGACAACTCATCAAGGATAACGGAGGTTATGGTCGATGGTAAAACCATTAGCACACTGGAAGACAAGGATGAGAAGTCAACCATTAAAACAATACGTATACAGCTTCCCAATGATGGTATAGGGAAAACCAAAATAGAACTAAAAATTAAGGCCGGGGCAGGATCCACAAGTCACAAGATCCTAGAAATCCGGACTCTTCGTCCTGACTAATGGAAACTTTGAGAAAGTTTCCATTAGTCAGGAGTGATTCACTTAGTCTTGATTAACTGAGTTAATCAAGAACGATTCAGTTAGTCAGAAGAGCGCAGTTGTTTTATTTTCCGATTAAAACAACTGCGCCATCCGGTTGTAATGTCAATTTGATGGTCTTTGTTTTGGAAAGTCGAATTTGTTTCTGTTTTGATTCCCGGGCGATGTTATCGTCGATTAGCTGTACCGCATCCGTACTCAACATGGGCAAATTCACCGATACAGCCTTTTCTTTGCCTTCGGCATTTATACCCGCTATATACCATGTATCACTCTTTCTCCGGGCAAGTATGACATATTTACCTGGATAACCATCAATAAAAATTGTTTCATCCCAGGTTGTAGGTACCTGTTTCATAAAATCAATCACATGGGCTGGCATTTCCTGTAAATTATTGGGTGTCAACCCAAAATTTTGCACTGGAGTCTGAAATAAAATCGCAGTTGCCAATTGAAATGTTTCTGTCGTTTTGCGAATAGTACCACCGTTATTCTCACGGTTATGACGTTTGTTCAACAAAACCGGACCAAAATCCATTGCCGCCACGGCGTTGCGAATAAATGGATGTAAAGTCGCATTAAAGGCCTCCGTATCATTTGCATGTTGTGTGAAAATCAAGTTTTCGGAGGCCAATACAGCTTCACTACCCACGAAATTCGGATACATACGCTCCCAACCCCGCGGTAAAGTACATCCATGAAATATAACTGTTAATCCATAATCATTTGCATCCGAAAGAATATCTTCGTAAAGCTTAAGTGTTTCCTGTTTATCACCTCCAAAAAAATCAACTTTGATTCCTTTAATGCCCACACGCTGCATCCATTGCATCTCGGCTTTACGTGCGATCGAAGTATTCATTTTATTTTTTGGTGTTTGCGGTGCGTCGTTCCAGAATCCATTCGAATTGTACCACAGGCAAATACCTACGCCCCGCTCCTTTCCATAAGCCACCAATTGTTCAATTTTTTTGTGGCCGATCTTTGTATCCCACCAATTGTCGATCAATACAAATTCATAACCCATTGAAGCTGACAGATCAATAAACTTCTTTTGGTCTTCAAAATTAATACTACCATCCTGCCATTCCAGCCAACTCCACGTTGCCCGTCCGAATTCGTATTTCTTCGACGCCGGATATTGCGGCTCAACAACATCGAAAGGAATGGTCGTCTCCACAATGGGTTTTAGATTGCGCCCGATAGTCAGTGTACGCCAAGGTGTATAACCGGGTAATGAAATTGTGGGAGCTGCACGTCCAATGCCATTGTTCTCCCCTTCTTCCGGGAAAGCAATACTATAAAGACCATCCTTGGTGCCTTCGCTTAACTTGGATGCACAATAAGCACTTGATACACCCGTTTCCGAAACAAGTACCCATCCACGATCCCCAACATGAAAGAGTGCAGGAAAAGTATATCCAACACCATACTTCGAAGGTATCCCTAAAGCCTGATCTGCCTGATATTCCTCTTCATAACTTGGCTTTGTTTTCATCCAACCTATCATCGGGGAAGCTTGAGCTGTTAAAAATGTTGTTGTAATGAGTGGAAATTTAAAGCCACTCTCCTCCTTTATTAATGCAAAATTGGCCGGCTCGCCTACCTGAGGCACATAATATCGGAAGGCAATATTGTTGTTGCTAACACGGAAAGTAACCTCAATCTGTTGCTTTGAAGCATTCTCCAACAAATAACGCAATTCATTCGCTTTATACGCTACCTGACTGCGTTTGATTTTTGATTCGTTATAATTGCTCGAAATTTCAGCTCTTTTTTCTGCTATTGGATGCAAATTATCACTTAAATTTATCGTCTTGCTTTGGAGCCCAAGCGGAGAAGCTTCCAACATCGTTTTCCCTTCCAGTTCAACCTCATAGAATAGATTGCCGTTTTTCAGATCCAATTTAACGGTCAAAGTTCCATCAGGACTAGATACCGATGTCTGCTGTGCTACAGCAATTGTGCCCAATAAAGACACGATACATACCAAAACATAAGGTTTTAATGGTAAACGTCTAAAATAGCGCGTATAATTGTGATTTAACATAGATTAACTCAAATAGTAGGTTAGTTATTCTGTTAAAGATAAGGTTTTATTTTAATAAATGTACAAAAAACACTTATTATGCAATACGACACTTATCCAGCACTTGATGCCACTATTTAAGGAATTATTACTTTCTGATTAGGGAGCCGGCCTCCACACCTTTTCTTGCCTTATGGAAAGATATAGAAAACAAAAATGCGTTATAATTGTAAAGAAGTAGTGACATTTATTTTTACGATTTTAATACGTATCAAACTATGAATCTAATTATGAACATGATAGCAATTGCAAGTATAGCAACTGCTTCCTTAGCTCCATTATCAGCCAAATCACGATTATTGCTCGAGCAAAAGAACCAAAACATTGCGCTGATATTAAAAAAACAGAGCTTAAAACGTAATTATTTGGGAACCGACTCGCTATTACAATACTTTAACCAAACAACTGCAGAACTTGAAAAGCAGGTTGCGGGTTTAAGCGAAGCGCAGCTCCAATTTAAACCAGCGCCTGACAAATGGTCTATCAGTCAATGCCTTGAACATATTATTCGTTCAGAACGAATGATATTTGACATGGCAAAAAAAG
Source organism: Sphingobacterium sp. HSC-15S19 (assembly GCF_050433745.1). Lineage (NCBI taxonomy): Bacteria > Pseudomonadati > Bacteroidota > Sphingobacteriia > Sphingobacteriales > Sphingobacteriaceae > Sphingobacterium > Sphingobacterium sp. HSC-15S19. The sequence continues at coordinate 7,997 of NZ_JBNPWQ010000065.1, read as the reverse complement.
GCCTGGATCAAGATCCACAACCTGAAAGGCGGAAAGAGATCAAGATGACCGACGACAATCTCAAGAATGCACTCACAGACAGGAGTCACAAATATCAGGCACCCAAGGAACTCCAACCAGAGGGCATTTATAAAAATGTGAAAACGGCACTCGCTGATTTCAATGCCGCGCGTAAGCCAGTACTTGATTATATCAAAAAAGCTGATGCGGAAGATCTTAGAAATCATGTCAGCGACTCCCCAACCGGTCCAATTGATGGTTACCAAGCCCTGATGTTTATTGCCGCACATTGTGCACGTCATACCAAACAAATCGCTGAAATAAAAGCCGATCCCAATTTTCCAAAACAATAGAAAGATGAAGAAATTGACCTATCAAATTAAGATTGATGCTCCTGTCTCACGGGTTTTTAAAACAATGCTCGATAAAGAAACGTACAAACAATGGACTAGTGCCTTCGATCCGAGCTCTGATTTCGAAGGCGTTTGGGAAAAGGGACAAAGAATTCATTTCACTGGCGTCAATGAAAATGGTGAAAAAGGCGGAATGGTAGCAGAGATTGCTGAATATATTCCAAATTCATATGTATCTATTCGCCACCTTGGCATCTTAGATAAGGGCCAGGAAATTTTATCCGGACCAACAGTTGAAGATTGGGCAGGAGCATTAGAAAACTATTCTTTTTCAGCCATCGAGGGACAAACATTATTGAAAGTGGATGTTGATACAAACGACGAATACATCGATTACTTTAATGAAGCTTGGCCAGATGCTTTGCAACTTTTAAAAGAGTTGAGTGAAACTAAATAAGTTTAATTAGGCGCTTAATGATCAAGCGCTCGCTAGACTGATCAAAAACACATATTGACTCAATAAAAAGGGGGATCTAAATCCCCTTTTTATGTTTTTGCTTTATGCATTTAAGCAAACCTAAGAAAGTCAACTTCTTTAAAATATGCCCTTTATATTTTTAGCATTAGTTTACTTTTCCTTTTTGACGTGAATATCAAAAATATTGTAATACTCTAACGTACTATAATCCTTGAGGCTCATGAAGTCATAAGTAAGTGGATAATTAAAGATATTTTCCGTCTGGCTTACATAAAGGAGCATATCGCGGAGTGCTGTTCCAATAGCCTGGGCTCCTTTTGGATACTGAATAAAACTGTTCTTCCCGCCACCACGATAGTAGATCAGCAAATTACTGCAATCGAGGACTTTGATATCTATATCATCCAGTGCTTGCTTTTCCAATATTTTGTCTATCGCTGTATTGAGTTTTGCCCGTGTTGAATCAGTTTCTCCCATCAGAATCATATTGGTGCCATAAGTCACCGAAGAAAGCACATAGGGAGAGTAACCTGCTTGGGTCAATGCTGCGACTTCCGATGTTGGGTAAGCTTCATAATACTCCATATAATCAATATATATTGTAAGCTTATTGACATTGCCTATCCGAAGTGTGCTATTGGGTTTACTGATCGTCGTTGAATCTGCATGTCTCACAAGGGATAAGGCCTTCTTTACATCCTTCGAATTACCAAGAAATCCCTGTATTTCGGCATAATCTTCAAAAGTGCTGGAGGAGAAATTCATGCTGCTCGCCTGTTTCGATTTTTCAAACTTATTGGCATAAGCAAGGCCATTTTTATAACTGGGCACAAAGAAGCCCAAATCTATGGATGCGTCGTTATAAGACAAAAAATGGAATTTAACTTTTTTTGCTTTTGCTTCCAGGCTTTCTAGTCGCGGACCATCAAGGGTATCTTTGAGACTCCAAAGTCCCCCCAGGAACACCTTTTCATCAATATTGTCATCAGCGAAAAGCTTACTCATTTGTAACTGTACTTTTCGAATCTCATACTTATCTGGCGGAACAGTGGGTTCATTTTTGGTGGTATCTGTAGGTACCACCTCTGGGGGCTCTACCTTTGGCTCGATGGGATCTTTTGTACAACTTAGCCATATCAGTGAGCTAAGAAGAAGTAAAAAATTTCTAGTGTGCATATTGAAGTTCTTCGGTTTCAAATTCCGTTATCATTAAAAACAGGGACCACTCGTACTTTTTTATCTGATAAATTAAATATAATAATCGAAGATAGCGTTTTTTTTCATCAGTCCAAAACAAAAAAGCGGGGTTTTAACCCCGCTTAGATTTAACCTTTTGTAACACCGTGAAAATGCAGAAGCCTTTCAGCTGATTGAAATCAAGAGCGATCGCCTGCATTAAACACCCCAAAAAGCTCTACACGCTCTAAAGAACGATCCACAACCGCCACTCGTATAGGTGTCTGAAGTATGTGTACCGACCAATTGTGCCGTATCATAGTCATAAAAACTCAATACAAAAACACAATGCGTTAATTGGCCTTTGCTTTCTTTGACCTCTTCGGTGACTTTCACGAGGGTGTTCGTTTTAGGAAGGCGGTAAGTCGTCGTTTTAACATTGACATTTTCTTTCGGAGCCTTTTCTGTTGTCTTTGCAGAAGCCACTGTAGATAGCAGCGCAACCGCCATCAAACTCATCATTAATTTTTTCATTGTTTCTATTTTTTTGTTAAACCATAACATGCTTTTGAAGCAGGTCTTTATTTTATGGAAGTAAAAATAGAAACGCATTTAACTAATTTTACGGTGATTTATTATTTGCTATAGGCCCCTTCATTATTCGTGGTTGTTAGTCTATTATTCGCAATACAACTGTTTGTACAATATAGGTTAATCTTGACAGCAAGTCTTATTTTTATACATTGTATGTCTCTATCATTATTTGTATTTTTAGGGATCTGATTCAAAATAAACTACAGTTCAGCAGCCCAATTATTACAGCATCGGACAAATTCGTTAACAATGCCCAAATATACTAGCGCAAATGGGGTTAAAAAATTAGAATAGCGAACCGTAAACATTGCTTTTATAAGAAAATGGAAAATAATCGAGAAAGCAGAAAGCATTTACCTGTGGTGGTAATGGCGCTAATTGGTTTCCCGGAAAACCTATCTATACAAGATAAATACCACGAGTAAATTACAGAATAACTTCTTATAAGACTAGGTCCATAAACTTCGAACCGGCCCCGGTGTAAATTTTTATCCAAATAAACCAATAAGGCTTTATTATTATCAAATTTATCATATGCCTTGGATGTGAGATATATTTTTGAGCATAAAAAAGGAGACAACTATTGACTAGTGTCTCCTTAAGTGCCGGTCAGCATACTTTTTTCACATGATTTTGAGCAAGATTTGAAGAATTTGTTGGAGGCATTAAGCTGAAGATTTCTTTATTATTTGCTTCCTTATTTAATGTAAAACTTAGTATATTTTAAACCTTAATACTCGTAATTCCAATGGATATTCCGTAGGGGAATCGAACCCTACCTGCATCAATCTATTTATCAGTAATTTACAAACCTTTCATTCACCTGCTCACCGAATAACTCACTGGTTTGATATACGTTTTAGCTGCAAGTGCTATAAGTTAAATTTATATAAAATATTTGTTAATTCCCAAATTGGTATTTAGAACAATAAACCGTAAATATAGTTAATTAAAAAGGTTGGTTTGATGGAACTTCAAAATTTTAACATGTAAAATACTCATACCATGGGCATCTTCTAGTTTATATAGATTTGGCTTCATACTTTATCGTTTCTGAGATTTATTGTTAATAATTGTGTTCTATAAATTTCACTAGCTGCATTACAGAGAAGTCTATCTTCATTATGTATTCATCTTCTCCGGCATAATCCCTTAATAATCTATCAGAGAATCCCCAACCTCCATTTTCTTTTGCTTTTTTTAATACTTGGCTTAAAGGATAAAAAGTATATCTATATTTACCTTTGTTTGATTTTGATGACGGTAAACATTCTTTTGTATCACAAATAATCCAATATCCTTTATCCTGTCCGAACTTAACAGCAGAGTAAACAGAATTTGTGAAACTAGCAATATATTCTGCTTTAGATTTCCGTGAGATACTTCTAATCAATATTGGTTTTGTTTTAGGAAGAAAATTTTTCAGTACAATTTCCCATACATCATAATAAGCTTTGAATTTTTCAGAACGATCAGTTAAGATCCAGTTTCCAATAAATATTCTAGTGTCATATGTAGGTGGGATTCCTTTATCAATAATGTCTATTAAATTTTGAGCTATTTCCTCCTTTTTTGACTTACTCAATCGGTAATAATCTTTCATACTTTTTTCTATCGTTTTTTGAGAGCATTCAGGGCAAAAGTTGGTTAAAACTCAATCAGTCTAGCCCCGGTTTAGATAATTTGTTAATATCATATTCTGTTTTCGATACATCTGTCACATTATACTCAATCTTGTAACCATAAGTACCTTGACTATCAAATAACCTTTTAAACATAAGACCAGATTGCCGAGTAAATTTATTGCCGTCTTTTTTAACAAAATATGTTATACCATTTCCATCTTGCTCACCGAAATTAATGCTTTGAGATTCAACACTTTTAAGTATGTTAAAAAAAGATCTTATATGTTTATCAATGTTTCGGTATTCTTTTTCAGCGATATGTTTATATTTTGGATCAATATAAAAAATGTCTAACTTTTTATCATAAAGCGTTCCTTTATAAAAAATTAAAGTAATTTGATCAAAATTTACACCTTCATATTTAATAGCTTCTCTAATACCATCTAAAAAGACATCAGATTTATAAGTTTTTTTTACTGAGAAATCTACTAAATCAGATTCCATGAACGATGTTACATCATATTTACTTGAATTTAAAGGGATTTTATAAAAGCTCTCAACAACACGGGTATTTTGTCCGTAAACAGATGTTTTAAATAATAAAAGAAGGACGGTAATAATAGTAAATTGCAAGTATTTCATGAAAATGATTGTAATTTTTTTACTCATAAAATCGTTTTTTGAGATTAGTGATTTTTTTAAAAATTAAATATTTGCTAAACTTTTTGGTAAACTCGGGATTAACATTTTTTTTGGAATCGTGATGATAATATTTAAAAATAATTGACCTCATCAATATCCTGCCAAAGTCTTTTTAGTTCAAGCAATATTTCACTAGCTGTTATAAGTTCTTTATCCAAATCCCGAGTCGTATAACGCTTACTATCATATCTTGAGTATTGTATTCTATTTGAACTGCTTTTAGTTAATTGCCATCTATGATCTGAGCAATAAATACAAGTTTCATTGTTTTCAATTGTCACATCAAGCCAAACACCATGTATAAAACTGTTTCTTAATCTTTGTAACGGTTTTAGTTTTGAAACAATTTCCGAAATTCTTTCCTCTTCATAATGTCGAAAAGATGAAAGCTTTTTTATTAGCTCCAAATTGACGTGAAGTGAATTTTCTTTGATTAGAAAATGATTAATCAATTCATCATCGGAATTTATAAGTTTCTCAATAATATGAGTAATTAGACTTTCAATTTCTGAAAATCGAACGCTAAGTAGGCCAATTCTTGTATAAAAAGGTGTATTAATTTCGCTTAGCTCTTGTAATTCGTATTTAAATGGACTCATTGCTGTTAAGAAGATAATTAACTAATTTTTCACATTGTTTATTGAAATTTATGTTACTTTTTTAATATCCAAGGTCGGTTCTTTAATTCATCTTTGTTCCAAGGATTAGGTTTACCAGCATTTTTTTTAGAGCCTTCCTCTTACTATTAAAAAGATTAGGATAGATCGCTTGCTGTTCTTCTGAGAGGCAATATTCGCTATTTATTGATATTAGATAATTAAGATTCGAGCCGAGTTTGCGATATACCGTATTTTTTACAATAGTCAATAGCTTTCATTTTAAACCGTTTTTTGATATTTATTAACTTCCATATTTTTAATTTCATCATTAGTATGCTTGTCGAGAATTTTAGCATAGCGGTAAAAGGTTGCTCGAGACAATCCGAGTGGTTCGTAAATTTCCTCCGGAGTTTTACTCAGATCTTTATAAAGAGGGCGCATAATTAATAACTTCCTTATTGTTTCCTTTGTAAAGCCTTTCGGTCTTCCTCCGGTTCTGCCCCTCGCTCTAGCAGATTGTAAGCCTGCATTTGTCCGATCTCTTGTCAACTCCCTTTCATATTCTGCAAACGAAGCCATTATATTTAAAAACAATCGACCATTACTTGTGCTGGTATCTACACCATCGGTCAAACCTTTGACAATTATCCCTTTGTCATTTAAACCTAAAACTAAATCAATAATATTCTTTAGGCTTCGGCCTAATCTATCCAATCGCCATACATACAACTCATCATCATTCCGTAGATGCTCAAGCATCTTGTCAAGTTCTGGTCGACTCTTGGTCGATCCCGAAATTTTCTCTTTATATATTTTATCGCAACCTGCCTTTTCCAAAGCTTCAATTTGCAAATTCAAATTTTGATCTCTGGTCGAAACTCTTGCATACCCAATTTTCATATTTAGTTACATTAAACTCATGTCATATAAATTTATGAAACAGTGTTTATTGATACAAGTTTTTGAGACAATATATTTTAAAATTAATCATGCTAATTTAGGATATCGAATAATCTTAATAAACCAGCGTTTAACAGAACCAGATTACCAATCATTAAATAGGTGGGGAAAAAATTTCTGGTTTAAATGAACTTGATTTGATAATTTATGTTTTGTAACTTGTTAAGAAAAAATTATGGCAATTAAAGCAGTGGATGGGTTGGATTTCAAAGATCAGAAATCTATCCGGATCAGATTTCAAGAATACAATCCAAATGGGAATGGAAGACCGTACGAGGAAGACCTAACTGAAGAAGGATATCACGCAGATAGTATTGCTGATTTACCAATTCCAGGTGATTATTTAGGCTTAACTGTAGATAGGTTTATAGATGGCCATGGAGTAAATGCTCGGTTCGAGAAAAAAGGCATAATATTTAAAGTTCTTACCAGACTTTTCGATTTTCAGGTCTTTGATAATAAAGATATAATCCTATGTAATATCGTTGTTCAAGAAGAAACCGATCAAAATATTGTTGGCAGGTTAATTAAAGACTAGCAACATGTGTTAATTCTAATTGAATACTTTGAGCGCTGTAAAACAGCATATGAAAGTCAGCGTTTTTGCGAAATGTAACCCCATAATAGGACGATACAAAGGAGCAAGCAGAAGTTGGGCAAAGCCCTACTTCTCTCGCCCCATTTGCCAAAAATGGGATTGTGAGTATCCTCTGGGAATACTCTTAAGCTCAAAAATAAATCCTTAAGGAGATTTCGAACTGTAGAAAAAACGCCTTAATGACGCTATATACTCACTTTTTAGCCTAATATGAATAAAATACGAAAATTTTTGCATCAAAAAATCGAACTGCGCAGGTCGTTTTTAACACTCTGAATGACAACATTTTTGAGCATAAAAAAGGAGACTACTATTTAATAGTGTCTCCTTAAGTGCGGTCAGCATACTTTTTTCACATGATTTTGAGCAAGATTTGAAGAATTTGTTGGAGGCATTGAGCTAATTCTATTTTGATAAATTTATTTCATTACAAATCCTAATACTTATCCTGAATGGAGATATATTGTAAATATTGATGTTATCCCGATAAAACTCACTTTAGATTTAGAAGTGATATTCTACCCTCATGTTTCCTAATATCAAGTATTGCTTGATGATAATAATCAGGTGCAACATGATTCGAGAAGACCTTTAAATTACCAATATTTTCATTGTTGATTTCTACAATAATTGCGTCAAAATCTAATTTGTATACATTTTTTAAGGTCTTTAACTTTGATGACAATCCGTTTGTAAAATGAGTATTATACAAACTCGTCTTAAAATAATCAATTAATAAAGCTTCTGCTATTTCTGTTTGCTCATTAATTCCTGGTTGAAAATCATTGATCGCTTCAATGCATATTCCGATGATGTTGGTTCTTCCCCACTTTTGGTGGTAATACCATCATATTTGTCTTCAATTAGCGTTCATATTTTAATGAATGCATCAAAACTTGTTTTTTCGGACGA
>NZ_JBNPWQ010000064.1:0-15104 GCF_050433745.1 Sphingobacterium sp. HSC-15S19 | reverse complement strand
ACTTTAATACTCCGACAAGTTAAACCTTAATTAAAAACTTAAGGTGGGGGCATTTTAGTGAGAATATATGGGGGTATTTTAGTGAGAATTAACACCGCGTAAAAGGTAAAATGGTAACATGGTTTGCATGGTTACCCCCGAATGCCTGATACTCTGTGCCACGTGCAGACTCATTACCGATCAGATTGGGCCAGGTACGTGATAAACCTGTCGGACGTACGGCTTCATGCGCATTGACCATGATCTTATATTTAGCAGCTTTCTCCAAGGCATATTGATAATGGTTATTGATCCACTGACTATAGTGATATTCGCCTCGGGGAATAATATTGCCTACATAGCCACTTTTGACAGCCTCATAACCATTGTCTTTCATAAATCTATAAGCGCTATCCAAATAACGCTCATAATTGCGGACTGCTCCCGAGGTCTCGTGATGCATAATCATCTTAACGCCCTTTTGCTTGGCATAATCCCGGATGCCTGCCAGATCAAAATCGGGATAGGGCGTAACAAAATCAAACACATGATCTTTGGCATTGCCAAACCAATCTTCCCAGCCAATATTCCAGCCCTCGACTAATACGCCATCAAACCCGTGTTTTGCTGCGAAATCAATGTAACGTTTTACATTCGCCGTCTTAGCACCATGTTTGCCATGAGGCTTCACTTTGCTATAGTCCGTTTCACCTAGATGTACACTAGGAAGATCATAGGTATAGGACCACTCGCTCTTTCCGGTAATCATCTCCCACCATACACCTACATATTTAGTAGGCTTTATCCACGAAGGATCTTTAATTTTAGTGGGCTCATTGAGGTTGAGCGTCATCCGGGAAGCCAAAATATCTCTGGCATCATCACTCACCATAATTGTGCGCCAGGGGCTCCGAGCAGGCGTCTGCAAATTGCCCTTGGTCCCATTGGCATCGGGTGTCAGCCAAGATTGAAACACAAAATTTTTGTCATCCAGATTAAGATGCATACAGGCATAATTAATTAAAGCCGCTTCGTGGATATTGATATATAGCCCGTCGTCACTTTTCATCATCAAAGCCGTCTGTACACCTGTAGGCGAAAATGGGGTCTGCGAGGCATTGGGCGTAATCGCTTTGGCCATCAATCCTCTGATCTCAGACAGACGAGACTTGGTGTAATCATACTCCTGGGTATCGTAATCTCCTGGAATCCAAAAAGCTGTATGATCGCCATTCATTGCAAATTGCGTTTTTTCCTCTTTTACAACGAGATAAGTCATCTCCTTTTGCTCGGGAAATTCGTAGCGAAATCCCAAACCTTGGTCAAATAATCTGAAACGGACCACAAGTTTTCTTTTGGACGTTTTCTGTTGCAAGCTAATGGTTAGTTCGTTGTAATGGTTTCGAATCTCACTTTCTTCGCCCCAAACAGGATTCCAGCGCTCATCAACATGTTTGCTTTCTTGTGCCGTCTGTTCAAACTCGTCATACAGTGAACTGGACAACGGTTCTCCATTGCCTTCTCCTGCCCCTGAAAATTCAACTTTCTTGGTATTGCCGGTCAATTCCAATCCTAACTTACTGGGTTTGATTACAGCTTTGCCTTTATAACTCAAGGTATACGTCGGTGCACCTGATGCATCCAGTGAAAACTGAAGTTTCAATTTTCCCGAAGGCGAAAGCAGCTCTTGGGCTTGCAGTCCCAAAGTGATTAAAAATAAACTCATCAAGAGCGTCGTTTTCTTCATTTTTTATGATAATTAGTGGATTTTTATATTTTTCGCATTTCGATTATCCGTCAACTTAACGATACAGCTCCCCTGTTGGGCATCCCATGTCCAACTGGACTCATTTTTCTTTATCGTTGACGTTTGATTATTGTCCGCCACAGCATAGGGTATGGTCTTACCATCAATGGTGACGACATTGGGCTTGCTTTCAAGATGATAGCTTAAGTAGAGCTGTCTTCCTTTGGCAGGTATGTAGCCTTTATCCTGGGGCTGAATCGCTGTTTCAAAATCTCTTTCTGCCAGGGTTGTGCAGGTAAAGCGTGTCGTAGCACCAATACCTTTGAGATAATCCTGTGTCTCACCATCGTCTTCATAAAGTTCAAATGTAGCGGACTCTCCTTCATAATTGGGGAAGATATGGATATAAAGCGGATGTATTGGATCCTGACCGATATATTGCATGATCGGCATCATGGGTACGATAGCACCTTTTTTGACAAACATCGGAATTCGATTCAGAGGTGCTCGGTAGGCAATCTGCTGCCCACCCAGATATACCGTCTTTTTGTCGTTAAAATCAATCCATTCGCCATCGGGCAGATAGAGTTTTTTGATCCGTTCGCCTTTTTTCAGTACAGGGGCCACGAGGATTTCCTGTCCAAACATAAACTGATCATTGATCCCGATAACTTGGTCGTCTTGTGGAAATTCCATAAACAAGCCCCTTAATATAGGTAGACCTGTCTGATGCGCTTTGTACGCATGGGAATAGAGATATGGAAACAGTTGATATTTGAGTTCAATGGCTGTCTTGGCATTTTTTTCGGCGACCTCACCAAATAACCAGGGTTCGACCGCATTGTTGCCTTCGTGATGGGCACGGCTCAATGGATTAAAAATACCAAATTGCATCCAACGTGTATACAGCTCCGCCATAGCAGGGTAGTCTGTAATGTCTCCACAGTAACCTGAAATATCTGTCGTCCAGAATGGAATACCGCCAAGCCCCGCCGATAATCCGACCGCAACCTGATTGGCCAATTGACTCCAGCCTTCAGTCACTTCGGTTCCACTGCCACTATCGCCAGACCAACCAAAGGTATAGCGCTGAAGTCCAGCATATGCTGCGCGTGTCATCTGAAAGATCCGCTTGTTGGGATTACGCTTGTCAAACTGCTCTTTCACCACCTTATCCCAGGTAAGACCGTATACGTTGTGGATCTCGGCATGCATGCCTAACTGGTGTTGCATATGAAGTCTATCAACATCCTCTTCATTGCTCCAGGCAGGCTCCCCCATATCTGTCCAGAAACCACTCACACCATCGGCTAGGGGCTTCTGCTGGAGCTGCCCCCACCAGTCGGCCACAGATGGATTTGTAAAATCAACGACACCACAATTACCACCCCATGGCCAAGGCATATCATAAGATGTACCCGTACGACGGTCCTTGACAAAATATCCTTTTTGATGGGCCTCCTGCCACTGACTCTTATTTGATTGCGACACCACTGGATCTTGTGAGAGAATCATCTTAAAGCCTTTTTCATTCAGCTTTTTGAGCATTCCTTTAGGATCTTTATAATTTCCTTTACGCCAGTTGAAATCTTGCAGTTCCTGTGTCCAGCCTATATCCTGATAGATGATATCACAGGGAATTTCCCGCTTTCGAAATTCGGAAGCGATCTCCAAAGCTTGGTCTTCCCGTGTATAAAGTCCACGGCTCTGTGCAAAACCAAACGCCCACCTCGGTGGCATGATCGGTTTCCCAGTCAATGCGATATATTGCTGTTGGATCTCTTTATAATCCTTTCCATAGATAAAATAGTAGATGAAGGGACCATCTGGTGCTCCAAAGGAATAGGATTCTGTACTGCTGGTTCCAAAGTCAAAAGCTGTTTTATAGGTATTGTCCAAAAAAATACCATAATGGTAGCTGCTCATGAAAAAAGGAATACTCTTATACAATGGATCTTCTTGACTGCTATAACAGGGTTTGTCGCTATTCCACATCTTGTAAGACCGGCCTCTTCGATTGAGCGGCCCAGTCTTTTCGCCTAGGCCAAAGAATTGTTCATCGGGACGCAGTACTTTATGTGCCACCGTCTTGGTACCGCTCGTGCTGTGCCCAAGACTTTTATAATCACTGAAAACCAACTTTTGCCACTTATCGTAAATCAGCAATTGCATGGGATTCTTGTTGAGACGGACACGCAGCTTTCCGGTGAAGATTTCGAAGGTTGCCGGTTCGTTATTCACCTTGATTTCACCGATGTCTTCAAGCTGTTCATGAACTACTGCAAAGGAAGAATTCTTCCTTTGCAATGTGCCGCTGACATCATACCATATCCGAACAACAGAACTGCTGCAAAAATAAAGCTCCAACTTAGCGCCGTCGCTGCAATTGAAAGTCACCTTTCGCCCCTCGATCTGATAATCTTGGCATTGTGTCGCTTTCATCATCTGCCCTGCTGCTCCATGAACGATGGAGATCAGGCAAAACAGCATCAAATAAAAAGATTTTAGTTTATGCATAATAGGTTTTTAATATTCGATCACAACCATGTCCCAATACTTGAGCCCCGGCAGATCTATGGTCAATTTATTTCCTGTCTGCGCTTTAGTAAGCGGAATAGCGACGCCCCCTTGCATATCGGGCGATGCCAGCCATACACGCTTGACAGTACGTGTCACGTCGAGCTTGATCTGTAGGCCATCGATACTGGAGGGTTCCTGTTGGGTCCCATTGGTATCACGCCATTCCATAGTATTGGCATCCTTAAAATTGATCAAATGGATTACATCGCGGTTAGCAAAATATCGCCCATAGCTTGTAATACTGCCTGATCTTGCTTTACCATTACTGATAGTCAAAGCGTTTGTACCGGTGACACTAAAGACCGCGGCTGTACCACCATCTCGCAATACGTTTTGGTAAGCGACCATAAAGTCATAATATTGGATCAGCTTTTCCTTTGTTGTTCCTTTAAGCTGCAGGTTGTTATTTGCAAAATATTCATTGGTCAAATAATGTTCTCCCATTTCAAGGTGAGCCCCTCCATTGGCAAAGATGACCGCATTGGTCAGCAACACGCCTGGCTCATTGACAAAGCCTGCCTGATTGGACTTAGCATAGTTCATATAAGCTGCTAATACGGTATTCTTATTGTAATTGCTAAAACGGTCATTGTCTTGAATAATTTTCACCAATTCATCGTATGATTTGTTAGGATCCCAAACTTCGGTATATAAAAAATCAACAGCAGATGGTGCTATCCCAGACTCCTGACCGTATTGATTAACTGCATTCATCACGTGATACTTGCCCGGAAAAGCCTTCTTTGACGCTGCTATGAATGGGGCGTAGCGCTGCTCTAGTTTCACTTCTTTGCCAGTATAGTCATATAGTTTTCCGCGGTCTCCCAACTGATCAATATGATAGCCGTCAAAATTATAGACCGCAAATACATCTTGATGTCTTTTGTTAATGTAGGTCTGCCAGTCGGAGTTGCCGGGATCGACCAAATAGATATTGCTGCGAAAGGGTGCATTCAACGAATGCCTATCTTTCTCCTGATGTTGATTATCCTTAAAAAGGTACCATTGTTCGGATACCCCATCACTTGCCGCATTGGACAAAGCGCCATACAACAAGTTGTAGAACATCGCTTTCATCCCTTTATCATGAGCGGCCTGAATATAGCCATCCACGGTAGATTTGTAATTAGTCCGGCCGATGAGATCCAGCCAGGAATCAGCCGGATTGGATACTGAACCGGCCAAAGGTTTATGCTGATCCATCTGCCAGTCATAAAACTGGATTCCATTAATATGGAAACGGTTGAGCGTTTCGACATTGCGTTGTATTACCTGCTGATCAAGGCGATCGTAATTGGATACAAATCCATACCGTGGAAACTTGCGCCAGTCAGAAGATACATCAACGGCTATGCTGTAGAGCGGCTTTTTAGTTGTATCATCAGTTTTAAAAAGATAGACCATGTAGCCCCGAAAGTCTGTTGTAGGTGGTGTCCAGGTCCAGCTCAGCTGCGAAAGCGGCTCCTCTTTGATCAATTCGCCCAGATAGGTATAGGCGACACTCAAATTATTGTCGGAGATGGCAGCTGTAAATGTGATCTTTTCCCCAGGTTTATAAACAGCTTTATCTGTATTGATGACAGGCTTAAAATAGGTCTGCCCATAGGTGATCGGGTCTTTTTCAATATCGTAATAGTTGTTGCAGCTCGCGCTTAGAAGGATTCCGCCGGCAACCACAAGTCTGAATATTCGTTTCATCTGTAAATAATTATATCATGCACACAGAAGCTTATTAATTTCCTCCATTTTGTTGATGGAGGAAAAAGCTTAAGATTGATTTATTGTTTGATAATTGTGACTGTTTCCTGTAGCTGATCCAGTATGATACTGTATGTACCCGCAGTGGTCACTTTCCACTTATTATCTGGATTAGAGCCAGACTTGCTAAAGATCATCTGCTCGGTCTGCCCTGAGGGTGTCCTGCCATTTTGTGAAGCCAAAAACCATGCGCCATTCCAATCGGCCTGTTTATCGCAACTAAACTTTAATTCACCGGCTTTAAGTGTTCCAGACCAGGTAAACCTGTGGGGTGTATCACCCTTAACCATTGGGGTTGCTGTGGCAATATCCCAACCATTGGGTGTCGCATCGCCCACAAGATAAATAGCCGGAAACGATGTAAAAGGAGCAATGGTAATTTTATTGGCCCGTAGATCCAGTCTGATCTTATAGATTCCTTTATTAATCCGCCATTTATAATCATTCTTATTTTCACTTTCGGACCACTTGACGACAGGTAGGTCTGTTCCAACGCCTTGTTGATCTGTCTCTGGGCGCAAAAAGACAACGCTTGGATCAAAATCTGGCTTCGTTGCAATCTTAAACTCGTCGGTGCTATTATTAGAATTCAATACGGCATGATAGGTAAAAATAAAAGGGTCATTCGGGTCTTTCACCATAGGCTGAAAGGACCAACCGGTAAAGCCACCCACAAACCACAGTGCATCATACATAGCTCCCTCAATTTCAGTAATGACAATAGATCGATCGATCAGATTGACTTTGACTTGGTATAGTCCAGATTTGGCAACGGTAAATGGAACATCGTAGGGATCTGACTCCGACTCACGATAATAGAGCTTTTCATTATTTGTTCCTTTGTTGTATGAAGGTGTAAAATTGCCCAAGGTGCTGATAAACTTAAACTCGCCCCGGCTCAGTACACCTTGCCATATAAAGGCTCCTGGCGTACCCTGTATCGGATTCATCCTGCTGGCTTTGTTCGCATCCCAGCCGTTGCTTGTTGCGCTACCAAGGATATAGAGTGTTTCGGTAACCGGCTTGTAGGTTTTGATCTTTAAACTAATTATTTGAGACAACTGTGTTGCGCTTTGTCCGTCTTGGGTCTCTGCTATGACACGCGCTTCCAGCTGTGCTCCGCTTCCTGCTGTGATGCCAAGCTTTTCAATCAACAATTGATTAAAATCTTTGGTAACATATCTTTGTGACCGCAATCCTTTCTCAAAAGTACTGTTAATGGAAGGCTTAAAATCCTTACCTTTTTCACCGATTTCAAGGGTATACTTGATGGCTGCATTCGTTCCAAAATTAGAACCCGAAGTCCAGTCGAATACTACAGCTTCCTGCTCCGGGGCGGCAACATTCAATACAATATCTGATGTTGAGACACTGAGTTCTAAGGGACCATCGGGATAGATGACATTGCCAAAATCGTCTTTACAGGACTGACAGAACAAGGACGAGATCAAGATCAAATTGATAATATAATATAGTCTTTTCATCTTTTTAAATTTGTTAGTTGGTTAATTACCAAAATGGATTTAATAACCGGGATTCTGCTTCAAATTTGGATTGGCGTCAATCTCAACTTGAGGAATGGGTAACAACAAATGTTTTGCGGTGGCATTGAGCTTGCCGATGCTGTGCAGAAAGTTAAGCGCATACTGCCCGTTGTCCCAGCGAATCATATCAAACCAGCGTTGTCCTTCAAAAGCAAGTTCTATTCTTCTTTCGTGACGGATTTTTTCACGCATATCAGCTTGGGAAAGCCCTGTAATTGACTTTTTGTCGGTCAAACCTGCTCGTTGTCGCACCATATACAGGGGATCCACCGCTTGAGCCGTATTGCCGAGTTCATTGAGTGCCTCGGCTTTCATCAATAGCACGTCTGCATAACGTAACACAACGATATTGGCCGCATTGGTATTGTAATCGGGTGAAATGGACAATGGAACCAAAAATTTGCGCACGTTATATCCTGTGGACGACATATTGGATTTGTAGGCCTTACCGTCGAAAAGTGGTCCTCCTTCATACAAAACAGTTTTATCTTTGCGCAAGTCTCCAGTTTCGTATTGGGAGACAAACTCAGCTGTTGGCTGATTCCAACCGTAGCCGCCGCCCACCCAGCCCGAATTGCGTGGTCCCATATAGGTGCTCAGCCAGTTTGCCTGATTTTCATCGTCCCAAAATCCGGCCTTGGTAAGTCCATAATATTGTACTTCAAAGAGCGATTCGGCTGTATTTTTATGACGAGGCTCCCCCCCAAAACAATCACTATAGTCTGCATTAAGCACATACCCCAGCGACTCGACCTGATTGCATTGATCAATGCACAACTGATATTGTTTTAGTGTGAGGTAAACTTTTGCCAAAAGGCCTGCCGCAGCTCCTTTACTGACGCGTCCCTTATCCTGATCGGCATATTCCTCACGACGAGGTAACAGTGTAATGGCTTCCTTAAGGTCTGGTACAATGACTTCATTATAGATGCGTTCTTTGCTCACGCGAGCCGGTTTGAGATCATCTCCAGGTTTCGCGGGTACCAATGAAAGCGGCACATCGCCAAACAGCTGAACCAAAATAAAATAATAGTTCGCACGGAGGAATTTGGCTTCGCCAATCAATCTGTTTTTCAATTGGGGATCTATATCCATCGAAGGGACATTTTCCAAGACGGTATTACAATATAAAATACCGGGATTGGGTCCTCGCCAAAGATCAACCGCCGAAAAATTGTCTGGGCCAGTGGAAAAATTGGACAATTGGATCGTTTCTATTCCATCATCGCCACCACCTGCACCCACGGCACTATTCCCTGCCATAATGTCTAATGACCATATACGCATATTGTATAACTTGGGTCGTTGGAGTGGCTGATAAGCCGCATTGATCATTGCAACAGCAGCGGAAGCATCCTTGACGGATTCGGCACTGGGATCCTCAAGAGGTTCTTTATCCAAAAATTTTGAACATGAGCCCAACCAAAGGGGCATCGCCGCAAGGGCCATATAAAATATTTTTTTCATCATCATGAGTCTAATTAGTTAAAATCTAAGGTCCAATCCCAAGCTAAAGTTTTTTGTGATCGGGTAGTTACTATTGTCAACACCTCCTATCACTTCAGGATCGAAGCCAGAATACTTGGTCCAAGTAAACAAATTCTGCCCTGAAAAATAAAACCGCAACCGTCCTGCATGCAGACGTTTGGCTACAGCTTCAGGCAAGGTATAACCTACGGTCAGATTTTTCAGACGCAGGTATTTTCCCTGCTCAATAAAACGATCTGAATTACGTGTATTCTTATTGGGGTCGCTGTAAATCGCTCTCGGCACCTCATTGCTGGTTCCCTCAGCGGTCCAACGATCAAGAACCTTAGTCGTCTGATTTCGTATGGTATACATACCTTCCAAGGTAACCCTATTGGCATTATAGATCTGGTTTCCAGACACCCCCTGAAAGAATACTTCAAGATCTATATTTTTATAGGACAACTTATTATTCATGGCAAAACTCCAACTTGGTGTTGGATTGCCTAAATAGGTCCGGTCATAGTCATTAACAACTCCATCTTTATTGATGTCCCTAAATTTGATATCGCCGGGTGCCGTACTATTAGCGGGATCTGCCCCTTGATATTGATAAGCATAACTATTCACTTCGGCCCAGTTTTGAAAAATACCATTGGTCAAATAGCCATAAAATGATCCAACAGGCTGTCCAATGGTATGGGACTGATAACCGTAGTAAATAGGTACATCGCCATCAAGTCTAACGACCTTATTTCTATTATAGGAGATATTGAAATCGGTATTCCAAACCAATTCTCCTTTTAGGTTTTGGCTACGTAAACTTAATTCCCACCCCTTGTTTTCTACCTCTCCGGCATTGATCATTGGCGTATAGCTGTCTGAATATCCTGTCGTAATGGGCACGCTCATTTTGACAAGCATATCTGAGGTTTTTTTGATGTAAGCATCCATCGTCAACTGGATCCTGTTTTTGAAAAAACTTGCATCAATTCCAACATTCTGTTGTTTGATCGTTTCCCAGCGTATGCCCGGGTTAGGCATAACGAGTGGGTACAATGTCGAAACGGGAATACCATTGAAAACATATTGACCAGTTTTTAAGCGGGCTGATGCAGCATAGTTATCCAACACGGCCTGATTACCGGTAACTCCATAACCGATACGGAGTTTAACATCACTCCAAAAATCATTTTTGTTAAAAAAAGACTCTTCAGAGATACGCCAGGCGGCAGAAAAAGAAGGAAAAGTCCCCCAACGGTTGGCCGAAGCAATTCTTGATGTACCATCACGACGTACAGTGGCCGTAAGGAGATAGCGATTTTTAAACGTATAATTGGCGCGCCCGAAGAATGACAATAACGCCCATTCGTTGCGGCTCCCACCTACAGTTGGATCTAACAAGCCATTATTTAACTGGTTATTATTGTCGGAAAGAAATTCCTTGATACTTCCATTCATGTAATTATAATCATTGTTTTGCGCACTAGAACCTATCATCACATTGATTTCGTGTCCACCCCCGAAAGTATTTGCATAAGTGAGGGTATTGTCCCACAAATAGGTTAGGCTCTTGTTGAAACTTTCACTCCGATAGGAATTGGGAACGGGGATGGGTTTCCAATTGTATTTAGGCGAAAAGGTCATATTGTCCCAAGCCTTATAATCAAGGCCAAGCAAAGTTTTGAAGGTGAAATGATTCAAGAAATTTGCTTCCGCATAGATATTTCCAAGAAGATTATAGCCTTTCGTTGTATTTTGTTCAAGCATGGCAGTCCCGATCGGATTGCGCAGATCGCCATAGAATATAGCTTCATTTCCTGGCCCTGAATAGGTACCATCTTCATTAAAAATTGGTTGTGTAGGCAATGAGGCAAGCGTATTCAATACGCTATAGGAACCATTGTGTTTTACATCATGGCTTAGCGTGAGCGTATTGCCCAATTTGAGCCATGCTGTCTGTTTAGCTTCATTGTTAAACTGAAAATTATACCGTTTGTAATCGGTGTTTTTCACGATGCCATCCTGATTGAGTATACCAGCAGAGACGTAGTACGTATTCTTTTCTCCACCACCAGCATAACTAAGGGCATAATTAGCTAATTTACCTGTCTGTAGGAGCGCATCTAACCAATCTGTTCCTCGGCCAAGCAATGTAGGATCGGCAAAATCCGGTCGTTGACGGTTATTGTTGTTGGCCATCATCTCATTGTGCTGCGACGCAAACTGTTGTGCATTCAGCATTTTGGGTAGGCTCGTTGCCTGCTGAATCGCGTAATTGGCACTTGCCGTAATACTGCCTTTATTTTTATTACCCTTTTTTGTTGAAATCAATACAACACCATTGGCTCCCCTGGAACCATAAAT
This sequence comes from Sphingobacterium sp. HSC-15S19, assembly GCF_050433745.1. Taxonomy (NCBI): domain Bacteria; kingdom Pseudomonadati; phylum Bacteroidota; class Sphingobacteriia; order Sphingobacteriales; family Sphingobacteriaceae; genus Sphingobacterium; species Sphingobacterium sp. HSC-15S19. The sequence continues at coordinate 3,662 of NZ_JBNPWQ010000064.1, read as the reverse complement.
GGCAGTAGCAGAGGCATCCTTGAGGATATCGATTGTCTCCACATCATTTGGATTGAGCGCATTGAGAGACAGATCCGTTGGGACGCCATCAATCACTAACAATGGAGCACTATTGTTGATTGATCCCAGCCCTCGAATCTGTATGGACACATTGCTTCCGGGCGCGCCTGAGTTGATAACCTGTACACCAGAGGCACGTCCTTGAAGCGCTTCGCCAACATTTGCCACAGGCTTATCTTTCATTGCCTCTGCACCCACAGACGCTAAAGAACCTGTCAGATCTTTCTTTTTAACGGTCCCATATCCAATAACAACCACCTCGTCAAGTGCTGTGTTATCCTTGACTAATATAATATTATAAATTGATGCATTGTCTACTTTTAGTTCCTGAGTCTTGTAGCCGATATAGGAGATGCTCAAAACTGAACCATGTGCAACGGTCATTTTAAAATGGCCATTTCGATCTGTCTGTACTTGTTGGGTTGTCCCCTTGTTGTTGACGGAAACAGCTTCAATAGCTAGCTTGTTTTCGTCTTTTACAGTACCCTGAATCTCCCTTTGTTGTGCAAATGAATTTAAACAGATCAAAATCATTGAAAGCATGAGAATGGGATACGTAAAACGTAATCGCCCCTGGTTTTTCATAAAATTTGATTTTTACGTATTACTTATAATTGTTATCTAATTTCGATTTGAAACTAGTGTCAAATCGCCCCCTAATTGGTTTATCCAAAAATAAGAGGATCAAAGAGCAGATAAAAGAGGTGTATCGCCAAATATAGAAACAACAAAAACGTAAAAACCTAAAAAACAGAATATTACATCAAATACAACAAAGAAATATATAGAAGATTAGGTCAATAATTTAGGGCTTTTCGACCTATTTTTGTGACCAATTCATCAAAATCTTCGCGCGGGACGGCAGCTTTATTTCTGAATTTGGTCCGGTAGGTATAAATGGTATTGGTTGAATAGTGCAGGAAACGGGCTATCTTTGCGCTGTCTGTAATACCCAAACGTATCAATGCAAAAATACGGAGTTCCGGGCTCAGTACTTCATTTGGCTTTAAGACGACTTGCATATCTGCGACTAACAGTGCATTGAAATCTTCCACAAAGTTCGGATACAAGTGCAAAAATACATGATCAAAAGTGGCGTATAATTCTCTTACTTCATGGTCGATCATATCGCGTGATTTAAGCATCTGCTTGAGCTCTTCGATCTTCTTGGCCATGACCATCTTGTTGAGCGAAATCTGGTATTTTTCGAGCTTATCAATATATAAGGAACATAAGTTTAGGAACTCACCGATATAGGCTTCTTTGATGTGATTGGTTTCTGCCAACTCGCTATTCATAGACAGCACTTCGCTATTGGTGGTATGAAGTTCGTCATTGGCTGTATTCAATTGCTGATTGAGCACCTGCAATTTTTGATTGAGTTCGAAGAGCTCTCTACGGACGCGATTTACCCGCTTCATCTGCCTGTATATCAAAATAACTGCTATAATGAGGCACAGCGATAGGATACTGACAATCGCTAGAAAGATTGTCAATTTTGCCTTTTGTTGTAATTCATTTTCTTGATAAGCTGAGTTTATGATTGGAAAGATCTGCGAAGCTTCATAGGTCCGGAAACGGGCATTACAAAATATAGCATCCTCCATTGACGATTTGATACAGCTATAGGCTTCTTCAATATGGTTTGACTTATACAATAAGGTCGCTAATGCCTGCATCGAGGCATTCTCCTTGATGGCGTTTTTAATATCACTAATCGCGGATAGCGTCAAATATTTGCGTTGAAGGTCAATATTTCCTTCCTTTTCATAGATATTAGCCAGGGCATAACATAAGATGGCATGTTCATGATCCTCTTTTCGGGAAAGATCAAGCATATACATCAAACTCTTTTTCGCTTCCTCAAATTTCCCTTCATCATGGAGCTTTTCGGCATAAACTATACGGTATTGACTACTTGCCGTGTCCAGTTCACTTAAGAGCGAATCGCGATAGCGGTCACTCCGAATAGCATACTGCCGATCGTCGGTATTTGAAAATGAATAAAATTTATAGAGCCTTTTCCACGCATCGTAATACTTGATCAACAGTTCTCTAGGAAGCTTGTTCTTACCTACAGTGGCCAATATTTTATAGGCGTCAATATACATACCTGCTGTGAAGTAAAATGAAGCAAGATCCAGATTACTTTCATTGATTTGGAAGAAATCGCCACTTCTTTTGGCTAATTTTACATTTCCCCTAGCATATATAATCGCAGAATCTAGTTTATATGAAGAATATTCTTGGTAAAGGAGCTTGTTTAATTCGTATTGTCCGGAAGTGTTATTTATTGATTTCTGAAGTTGTCGTCCCAAATCGTCTATTCTCGCTTCTTTGAGGGCCATAAACACTTCCTTTTTGTCGATCATCTGAAGCAGTTGTATCAACGCAGTATCCTGTCCAGTTCCTGCTTTACATAAGATAACCGATATAACAATCAACAGGACACATAAAACACGTCTATACATGATACTTTAAACCAAAAGTGACAAAACACAATAGTAACATTTTCTAGGCTTAAAACAAAACTAGCATATACTAATGTTATACATTTATCAAAAATAAAAAATTGCAAATATTCTGATAATATTTTGCGTATTAATACAAATCTTAAACGTTCTTAAAACCTTTATTGAATATTGACACACTTTTAACACCTAAAATCTTGACCTCAATTATCTGTTTATTATTTCTATAAATGTTAGTTGAGGGGATTATTATAAATAATTCGAATTCGTAATTTTGAACTACTAATCTAACAATCAACTTCTTCTAAAACACAATCAAATACTGTGAATACAGTACCTAACATTACTAAAATTTTAAGTTGATTATTGAATTTTAATGCCCTCTTCCTGAAATATGTATATATATATGTTTTATCTGAACGATGATTGTAATTATTGTTATAATGGACAGTATAATGACCATAAAAATCAAAAAGGGTGATTTTCTCTCTTTAAAAGACTTCTGGGATATAGTAGAGGTATGTTTTCTCTTTCTCCTCTTAACAGCAGGTTTTCTCTTGTGTACATTATGTTTTTTTTTCATTTCAATACAACTGGAACAATAAAAAATAGAAATCCTATCACTTGCGTCCTAAACGTTTAAAAAATGGCGGTGTTTTGATATAGCGAGATCGCTATATTTAAATCACAAAATTATAACACACCGCCATGATAAATTTAAATGTTTTTAGTCAGATTTTATCTCTTATCGACCGCGAATTATTCAGGGATTTGGTTGCAAAGCACAAAAGTGATAAACACCAGAAAGGGATCAACAGCTGGACGCATCTAGTCAGTATGCTTTTCTGTCATTTTTCCTCGGCAGATTCGGTCCGGGATATTAGTAACGGTCTGCGCAGTACAACTGGTAACCTGAACCACTTAGGAGTAATAAGAGCTCCAAGTAAGTCCAATATATCCTATATCAACATACACCGTACGCATGAACTTTTCAAAGATCTTTATTTCTCTGTTTTGGAAAGGCTTTGGCAAAAGGATGTTAATTCTCATCAGAATGCCCCCACTGATTCTCATTAAAATGCCACCACTAATATGCAAAAAAAATCATTCATTATCCTGATCATCTGAGAT
>NZ_JBNPWQ010000063.1:0-16624 GCF_050433745.1 Sphingobacterium sp. HSC-15S19 | reverse complement strand
CTGAACTTCCAAAAACTTTTTGAAGTTTTTTTTCTTTTCCCTTTTTTCGATTTCCGCGTTTAAACTTAAACCGGGCGGGATTTTTGATCCTGCCAGACTTCTCTTAAACCCTTCTTTTTTCATGGCTCCTTCTCTCGAAGTAACCGTCCCTCCCTTGCGGAGTGGTGCAAAGATAGGGAGTTTTCGGGCAGACTTCCAAGCCTTTTGTTTATTATTTTTTAATATTAAAGTTAACTAACTGTAACATTGAACGATTCATTTAAGATAGCTATGCTTTAAACCGTCCTATCAGGTAAAATTAACCAATTAAACGGCCAAGCTGCTTGCTATAAATTTCAGTTCGCCCCCTTCCTTAACAAGCAATTTCACCGCTAAAAAAGCAAGCTAAATATATTTTACGACCTTCTTCAATATCATATAAGGTCGTTATCGAAACAAAAAAGGTCCAGACGAATGTCTGGACCTTCCTATATAAAATAATCGAGTAACGATTAATCTTCTTCTTTCGAAGCCAACAATTGATCGTACTCCTCGCGAGAGCCCACGATTAAATTGCTGTATTGACGGATACCTGTACCAGAAGGGATCAAGTGACCAACAATTACGTTTTCTTTCAAACCTAATAAGTTATCACGTTTACCTGCGATAGCAGCCTCGTTCAACACTTTTGTAGTCTCTTGGAAAGAGGCAGCAGAGATGAACGATTTCGTACCCAATGAAGCTCTGGTAATACCTTGCAACAATGGACTTGAAGTAGCCGGAATTGCTTCACGAACTTCAACAAGTTTTAAGTCACGACGTTTCAGACTAGAGTTCTCTTCTCTCAACTTACGTAAAGAAACAATTTGTCCCGGACGTAAATTATTAGAGTCCCCTGCATCAACAACAACTTTCTTGTCAAACAAAGAATCATTTTCTTCCATGAAATCCCATTTGTTAACGGCTTCTTTTTCTAAGAAACGAGTATCTCCTGGATCTTCGATGTTAACTTTTTGCATCATTTGGTGAACGATCGTCTCGAAGTGTTTATCGTTGATCTTCACACCTTGCAGACGGTATACCTCTTGGATACCATTCACAATGTAATGTTGCACTGCTGATGGACCTTTGATCGACAAGATATCCGCAGGAGAGATCGAACCATCTGATAATGGCATACCAGCTTTCACAAAGTCATTATCCTGAACAAGGATATGTTTAGAAAGAGGTACCAAGTATTTCTTGATTTGACCATCACGAGACTCGATAGACATCTCACGGTTACCACGTTTCACACCACCCAATGTTACCACACCGTCGATTTCTGTTACTACAGCAGGGTTAGAAGGGTTACGTGCTTCGAATAACTCCGTTACACGTGGTAGACCACCTGTGATATCTCGCGTTTTACCTGTAGAACGAGGGATTTTAACGAGGATACCACCTTCTTTCACTGTTACACCATTAGCAACTGCAACGTGGGCGCCTACCGGGATATTGTAGGTACGAATAACCTCTCCCGATTTATCAAGAATCTTGATGGATGGGTTTTTCGTTTTATCACGTGTTTCAATAATTACCTTCTCTTTGTGACCAGTTTGCTCATCTGACTCTTCACGGAAGGTAACACCTTCGATAATTGCGTCAAATTCAACTTTACCAGCAAATTCAGAAATAATTACTGCATTATATGGATCCCATTCGACCAATTTATCGCCTTTAGCTACTGTACCGCCATCCTCAACGAACAACTGTGAACCATAAGGGATATTTTGTTGGAATACGATTTTATTATGTGCATCAATGATCTTAACCTCACCAGAACGTCCTAAGACTACCTGATGTGTGCCATTATCGTTTGTTTGCGAAACAGTACGTACGTTTTCAAATTCGATTTTACCATCGTATTTAGAAATGATACTTGAATCAGCAGCAATGTTCGATGCCGTACCACCCACGTGGAATGTACGAAGTGTCAACTGTGTACCTGGCTCACCAATTGATTGAGCGGCGATAACACCCACAGCTTCACCTAACTGAACACGCTTACCTGACGCCAAGTTACGTCCGTAACAACAAGCACAAACACCACGCTTAGACTCACAAGTTAATACCGTACGAATCTCAATTCCTTCGATACCTGCTTTTTCGATAGTTTCGGCAATTTCCTCAGTGATATCTTCATTTGCAGAAACGATCAATTCGTCAGTATCCGGATGAAGAACATCATGCAATGGTGTACGACCCAAAATACGATCGAACAATGGTTCAACAACATCATCATTATCTTTCAATGCTGTTGTATAAATACCACGTAAACCACCACAATCTTGTTCCACAACGATCATATCTTGCGCTACGTCATGTAAACGACGTGTCAAGTAACCCGCATCCGCTGTTTTCAATGCTGTATCGGCAAGACCTTTACGCGCACCGTGGGTAGAGATAAAGTACTCCAATACGGACAAACCTTCTTTAAAGTTTGACAAGATCGGGTTTTCGATAATCTCACCACCAGAAGTACCTGATTTTTGAGGTTTCGCCATCAAACCACGCATACCACATAACTGACGGATCTGCTCTTTCGAACCACGGGCTCCAGAATCCAACATCATGTAAACTGAGTTGAATCCTTGGTTATCATTCGAAAGAATATCCATAACGTGTGCCGTCAATCTGTTGTTGATACGCGTCCAGATATCGATGATTTGGTTGTAACGTTCGTTGTTTGTAATGAAACCCATGTTATAGTTATTCATTACTTCTTCAACCTCGTTAGTTGCTTGTTGAATCAATTCAGCTTTCGCAGCAGGAATGTTCAAATCTTCCAAGTTGAACGAAAGACCACCTTTGAAGGCCGTTTGATATCCCAATTCTTTCATATCATCCAAGAACTGTGCTGCACGGGCCATACCCGTAGTCTTCACAATTTCACCGATGATATTACGCAAAGATTTTTTCGTAAGCAATTCATTGACAAATCCCATTTCGTCAGGAACAACTTGGTTGAAGATCACACGACCTACAGTTGTTTCTAATAAGGTATCAACGATGCTACCATCTTTTTGTCTAACTTTTGTTTTTACTTTAATCCAAGCGTGAAGGTCAATTTGCTTCTCATTTAAAGCGATGATAACCTCTTCAGCCGAATAGAAAGTCATATCTTGACCTCTTACGATGTGATCGCCAGCAGTTCTACGGCCTTTAGTAATATAGTAAAGACCCAATACCATGTCTTGAGATGGTACTGTGATTGGAGAACCATTCGCAGGGTTTAAGATATTGTGCGCACCTAACATTAAGATTTGGGCTTCCAAAACTGCAGCATTACCAAGCGGTAAGTGGACTGCCATCTGGTCACCGTCAAAATCGGCGTTGAACGCTGTACACACTAATGGGTGTAATTGAATAGCTTTACCCTCTACTAATGTAGGTTGGAAAGCCTGAATACCCAAACGGTGAAGCGTAGGTGCACGGTTTAGCAATACAGGGTGACCTTTCAATACATTTTCAAGGATATCCCATACCACAGGATCTTTACGATCAACGATTTTTTTAGCTGATTTTACTGTTTTTACAATACCACGCTCGATCATCTTACGAATGATAAACGGTTTGTAAAGTTCTGCAGCCATATCTTTAGGAAGACCACACTCGTGTAATTTCAAGTGAGGACCTACAACAATTACCGAACGAGCCGAATAATCCACACGCTTACCTAACAAGTTTTGACGGAAACGACCTTGTTTACCTTTCAAAATATCAGATAAAGACTTCAATGCACGGTTACCTTCTGTCTTAACAGCGTTCACTTTACGTGAGTTGTCAAACAAAGAGTCTACCGCTTCTTGAAGCATACGTTTTTCGTTACGTAAGATTACTTCAGGAGCCTTGATTTCGATCAAACGTTTTAGACGGTTGTTACGGATAATCACACGACGATATAAGTCATTCAAATCCGAAGTCGCAAAACGACCACCATCCAAAGGCACTAAAGGACGTAATTCAGGTGGAATGATTGGAACGATTTTCACAATCATCCATTCTGGACGATTCTCGATATTTTCACGTGAACTACGGAAAGCCTCAACCACATGAAGGCGTTTTAACGCTTCATTTTTACGTTGTTGAGAAGTTTCGTTAGCAGCTTGGTGACGTAAATCGTATGACAATTGATCCAAATCAATACGTTTCAACAAATCTTCTAACGCCTCAGCACCCATCTTGGCAACGAATTTTTGAGGATCGTTATCGTCTAAATATTGATTTTCTTTTGGTAAGGTATCTAAAATATCTAAATATTCTTCTTCAGTCAAGAAGTCCATAAAGTTGATACCATCTTCTTCTTTAATACCAGCTTGGATAACCACATAACGTTCGTAGTAAATGATCATATCCAATTTCTTGGTAGGAAGTCCCAATAAATAACCAATTTTATTAGGAAGAGAACGGAAATACCAGATGTGTGCAACAGGAACAACCAAATTGATGTGTCCCATACGCTCACGACGTACTTTTTTCTCAGTTACTTCAACACCACAACGGTCACATACGATACCTTTATAACGGATACGTTTGTATTTACCACAGTGACATTCGTAGTCCTTCACAGGACCAAAAATGCGCTCACAGAATAAACCGTCACGTTCTGGTTTGTAGGTACGATAGTTAATCGTTTCCGGTTTTGTAACTTCACCACTTGAGCGTTCCAAAATAGTTTCTGGAGAAGCCAAGCTGATCGTAATCGAAGTGAAGTTGCTTTTAATTTTATTATCTTTTTTGTAAGACATACTTATTCAAAAGTTAAAGCTTTATAAAGAAGCTTTGAAGGACTAAGCCCTTCAAAGCCCTATTTGCTTAATTAATCCAATGTGATATCTAGACCCAATCCACGTAACTCGTGTACCAATACGTTGAACGATTCTGGTACCGATGGTGTCGGAAGGTTGTTACCTTTTACGATTGCCTCGTAAGTTTTGGCACGACCAACCACGTCATCCGATTTCACAGTCAAGATTTCTTGAAGGATGTTAGACGCACCGAATGCTTCCAATGCCCAAACCTCCATCTCACCGAAACGTTGACCACCGAATTGCGCTTTACCACCCAGAGGTTGTTGTGTGATCAATGAGTACGGACCGATTGAACGTGCGTGCATTTTATCATCAACCATGTGACCTAATTTCAACATGTAGATTACACCCACTGTCGTCGGTTGATCGAAACGGTCACCTGTCAATCCGTTGTACAAATATGTACGTCCAGATTTTGGTAGGCCAGCTTTCGCAACCCAATCTTGTACCTGATCCATTTCAGCACCATCAAAGATAGGTGTAGCAAATTTCACACCCAATTTTTGACCTGCCCAACCCAATACGGTCTCGTAGATCTGTCCCAAGTTCATCCGTGAAGGTACCCCTAGTGGGTTCAACACGATATCAACTGGTGTTCCATCTTCTAAGAATGGCATATCCTCATCACGTACGATACGTGCAACGATACCTTTGTTACCGTGACGACCGGCCATCTTATCCCCTACTTTCAACTTACGTTTTTTAGCAACGTAAACTTTAGCCATCTGCACAATTCCTGATGGAAGTTCATCACCGACAGATACTGCGAATTTATCACGTTTGAATGAACCTAACTCTTCATTAATCTTGATATTGTAATTATGAAGAGCCATTTTGATCAACTCGTTTTTATCTTCGTCAGTTGTCCATCCCATTGGGTTGATGTTGTTGTAATCTAATTCAGCCAGGATTTTTTGCGTAAACTTAGCTCCCTTAGCAACCAACAACTCTTTATAGACATTGTATACCCCTTGGCTTGTTTTACCATTCACGACAGTGAATAATTTTTCAACCAAACGATCTTTCAATGATTTAACTGCTCTATCGTGAGCAACCTCTAGTTTCTCTAAAGTTTTACGCTCAACCTCTTTAGACATTTTCTTCGCACGCGAGAATAACTTCGTATCAATAACAACACCTTTTAATGATGGTGGAGTTTTCAATGAAGCATCTTTCACGTCACCAGCTTTGTCACCAAAGATTGCACGTAATAATTTCTCTTCTGGAGAAGGATCTGACTCACCTTTAGGTGTGATTTTACCAATTAAGATATCACCACCACCAACTTCAGCACCGATACGGATAATACCGTTTTCGTCTAAGTCTTTTGTCGCTTCTTCAGATACGTTAGGAATATCAGCTGTTAACTCTTCTTCACCACGTTTTGTATCACGAACTTCAAGTTCGAATTCTTCAATGTGAAGAGAAGTAAACCAGTCTTCTTTCGCTACACGCTCAGAAATTACGATCGCATCCTCAAAGTTATATCCTTGCCAAGGCATGAATGCTACTTTCAAGTTACGACCTAATGCCAATTCACCATTTTCAGTTGCATAACCTTCACATAATACCTGTCCTGGTTCAACTCGTTGACCTTTCTTAACGATAGGTTTCAAGTTCATACATGTATTTTGGTTGGTTTTCTTGAATTTGATCAATTTATACGTTTTGACATCATCATCGAATGATACAAGACGATCATCGTCGTTTCTGTCGTAACGGATTTTGATTTCATCAGCATCTACATATTCTACTACACCATGACCTTCCGCATTGATCAATGTACGTGAATCTTTCGCTACACGACCTTCAAGACCAGTACCTACGATAGGAGCTTGTGGACGCAATACAGGCACGGCCTGACGTTGCATGTTCGATCCCATCAATGCACGGTTGGCATCATCATGTTCCAAGAAAGGAATTAATGAAGCCGCAATAGATGTAATTTGGTTTGGAGCAACGTCCATATAATCAAGCATATTAGGCTCGATAATTGGGAAGTCACCCTCATATCTGGCTTTCACTTTCGCATCTTCGAAATTACCTTTGTCATCATACAAAGCATTCGCTTGTGCGATTGTTTTACCATCTTCATCCTCAGCAGATAAATATACGACTGGCTCGTCAACCACAACAACCCCATCTTTTACCTTACGGTAAGGAGTCTCGATAAATCCTAAGTGGTTAATTTTCGCATGTACAGCCAATGAGGAGATCAAACCGATGTTTGGACCCTCAGGAGTTTCAATTGTACAAAGACGACCGTAGTGTGTATAGTGAACGTCACGAACCTCGAAACCTGCACGCTCACGAGAAAGACCACCTGGACCTAAAGCTGACAAACGACGCTTATGCGTAATTTCAGCAAGAGGATTAGTCTGGTCCATGAACTGAGACAACTGGTTTGTACCAAAGAACGAATTGATTACGGACGAAAGTGTACGAGCATTAATCAAATCGGTCGGCGTAAACACCTCATTATCACGAATGTTCATACGCTCACGGATTGTACGGGCCATACGAGATAGACCTACACCAAATTGAGCATATAATTGTTCACCTACAGTACGTACACGACGGTTTGACAAGTGGTCAATATCATCTACTTCAGCTTTAGAGTTGATCAAATTGATCAAATACTTCACAATCGCAATGATATCCTCACGGGTTAATACTTTCGTATCGTCCGGAGTTCCCAACTTCAACTTACGATTGATACGGTAACGACCTACATCACCTAAATCGTAACGTTTGTCAGAGAAGAATAAACGATCGATGATACCACGAGCAGTTTCCTCATCTGGTGGTTCAGCGTTACGCAATTGACGATAGATATGTTCTACCGCTTCTTTTTCTGAGTTGGACGTATCTTTTTGTAAAGTGTTATATATAATAGAATAGTCCGCATTGTTTGATTCATCATCTTTCGCTAAGATAATAGACTTAACGCCAGCTTCGATAATCAAATCAATGTGATCTTCTTCTAGAACAGTTTCACGCTCAAGGATAATTTCGTTACGGTCGATAGATACAACTTCACCTGTATCCTCATCCACGAAATCTTCTACCCATTTTTTCAATACCCTAGCCGCAAGACGACGACCAACATATTTTTTAAGACCAGATTTACTAACTTTTACTTCATCCGCTAAATCGAACAATTCTAAGATATCTTTATCCGAATCGTAACCGATAGCACGCAATAAGGTCGTAACTGGGAATTTCTTTTTACGGTCGATGTACGCATACATGACGTTATTTACGTCAGTTGCAAATTCGATCCAAGATCCTTTGAAAGGAATTACCCTTGCAGAATAAAGTTTAGTACCATTTGTGTGTCTACTTTGACCAAAGAAAACGCCTGGTGAACGGTGTAATTGCGATACGATGACACGCTCTGCACCATTTACCACGAAAGTACCTTTAGGAGTCATATAAGGGATAGTCCCTAAATATACATCCTGAACAATAGTTTCGAAATCTTCGTGTTCTTCATCATTACAAGATAACTTTAACTTAGCCTTTAAAGGAACGCTATAAGTCAAGCCGCGCTCGATACACTCTTGGATATCATAACGTGGTGGATCAATGAAATAATCCAAAAACTCTAGCACAAAAATGTTTCTTGAATCAGAAATAGGGAAGTTTTCCGAGAATACCTTGAACAGCCCTTCCTGATGGCGGTTGTCAGAAGTAGTTTCTAATTGAAAAAACTCCTTGAAAGATTCCAATTGCACATCTAAGAAATCTGGATATTCCAATACTTTCTTACTTGTCGCAAAGTTTATTCTTTCTTGTTGAATATTATTGTTTGCCAAGGGAATATGAATTTTAGTTTTAAAAAAACTGCGCTTACACTTATGCTGTAAACCACCTTTCCACTGTGCCCAGCATATACACAGCATAGTGGCGTATTGATATAAATAGGAATAGACTCTGACGAAAAATCGTCAGAGTCTAAACCTTTTCGGGCTAATTAGTTGAGATTATTTAATCTCAACAACAGCACCAGCTTCTTCTAATTGTTTTTTCAAAGCTTCTGCTTCGTCTTTAGATACACCAGCTTTTAATTCTTTAGGTGCTCCGTCAACTAAATCTTTAGCTTCTTTCAAGCCTAATCCAGCTAAATCTTTAACCAATTTAACTACAGCTAATTTTTGACCACCAGCTTCTTTCAAGATAACGTCAAATGAAGTTTTCTCTTCTGCAGCAGCAGCACCACCTTCAGCTGGAGCAGCAGCTACAGCAACAGCAGCAGCAGCAGGCTCGATGCCATACTCGTCTTTTAAGATATCAGCTAATTCTTTAACTTCTTTTACTGTTAAGTTAACTAACTGTTCAGCAAGTTGTTTTAAATCTGCCATTTTATTTTGAATTTTTGAATGTACTTTATAAAAATTGTTAATTAAATTGTAACGAATGTTTCTGTTCTAGAGGATTCGTTAACCTCTTTCTTCTAAAGCTTTTACTAAACCTGCAACAGTATTTCCTCCTGATTGAAGAGCTGAAATAACATTTTTCGCAGGAGATTCCAAGGCTGCGATAACGTCCGCAATAAGTTCGTTTTTAGATTTAAGATTAACTAATGCAGTTAATTGATTATCTCCAACGAATGCAGTTGCTTCAATGAAAGCCGCTTTTAACAACGGTTTTTCACCTGATTTACGCAATTCTTTGATTAATTTCGCAGGCGCATTAGCGACTTCTGAAAACATCATTGTAGACGCTCCTTTAAGCGTTCCAAAGATTTCTTCTTCATCAACACCAGCTTCGATTAATGCTTTCTTGATTAAAGTGTTTTTTACAGCTTTAATCTCGATGCCTTGTTCAAAACATTTACGACGAATGTTATTCACTTTTTCAACTGACAACTCAGCAGTATCGGTAATGTAGAAGTTACCGTAAGATTTAATCTGTTCGGCCAAAGCTAGAACAATTTCTTGTTTTTCTTCTTTTCTCATGATTAAATACCTGCTACTGATTTAGTCTCAATATGAATACCAGGACTCATAGTTGAGGAAATGTGAATACTTTTAAAGTAAGTTCCTTTAGCTGCAGATGGTTTCAAACGAGCTAGAGTTTGTAATACCTCTAGTGCGTTATCATATATCTTATCTGCATCGAACGACGCTTTACCAATAGAAGTATGGATGATACCGGTTTTGTCAACTTTGAAATCGATCTTACCACCTTTTACATCTGTTACAGCTTTACCAACTTCTGTTGTAACTGTACCAGTTTTAGGGTTAGGCATCAAGTTTCTTGGACCTAAAATACGACCCAATTTACCAACTTTAGCCATAACACTAGGCATAGTAATAATGATATCAACGTCAGTCCAACCACCTTCAATTTTGCTGATGTAATCATCTAAACCTACGTAGTCTGCACCTGCCGCTTTAGCTTCTTCTTCCTTATCAGGAGTACATAAAACTAAAACACGAACAGTTTTACCAGTACCGTGAGGTAATGTTGCAATACCACGAACCATTTGATTTGCTTTACGAGGATCTACGCCCAAACGAACGTCGATATCCACAGAAGCATCAAATTTGGTCAATGAGATTTCTTTAACTAAAGCCGAAGCTTCTTTCAAAGAGTATGCTTTACCAGCTTCAATTTTGGATAGTGCCGCTTTTTGATTTTTTGTTAATCTAGCCACTTTTCTTAAATTGATTTCTTAATTAATTGTTCCAAGGAGCATTACCTGATACAGTAATACCCATACTACGTGCTGTACCAGCTACCATTTTCATAGCAGCCTCTACAGTAAATGCATTTAAATCAGGCATTTTATCTTTAGCGATTGTCTCAACTTGTTCCCAAGTGATAGCCGCAACTTTTTTACGGTTAGGCTCGCCAGATCCACTTTTTAATTTCGCAGCGTCTTTCAACTGAACTGCTACCGGTGGAGTCTTGATGATAAAATCAAATGATTTATCAGCGTAAACTGTAATGACAACAGGCAATATTTGACCTGGTTTGTCTTGCGTACGAGCGTTAAACTGCTTACAGAAATCCATGATATTCACACCTTTAGCACCTAATGCAGGTCCTACTGGAGGTGAAGGATTCGCAGCTCCGCCCTTAACTTGTAATTTTACTAACGCACTGACTTCTTTTGCCATTTTGTTTTGAATTTAATTTTGTTAAATGTCTGTTAGTAAGTTGGAAGCAAATAACGTAACATTCATCGGCCAGGACGTAACACCCCAACCGAGGTGCAAAGTTAATAAGAAGATTTGAATCCTGCAAGTATCTAACTTTTAATTTTTCAGGAATTTATACTTTTTTTAAAAAGCTGGCATCCATTCGTTTATTTTTCAAATATATCACCGACCTCTCTATTCACCCCGAGCATAAAAGCCATCAAAACTATTTACAAATACAATAAAAAAAACACTAATAACCAACGTATATAGCATGTATTTCATCGGGTTAGGTTTCAATTTTTGATAATTCGATGGTAAGCTCCGATAAGGCTACTCTTTAATTTTTAAAATATTTCCCAATTGATCTTTAATCCCTTTAGGCAAAGCGGGGATTCCGTAGCTATCGAGATCATTCCAATAGGTGCGCTGATAATCACTGCTTCCTTTCAGAAATATACTTTTTGCAAATTGCTTTTTGTATTCAGTAAATTGATTTGTGGAGATATACTCCTTTTCAAGCACATAAAATTCATCAGATGACTCTATCGGCATATTTTCAGCTTGGCTCTTTTTCTTAACGCTAGCGACAGCTGACCTCACGACACTGACCAAATGATCCATTGTTAAATTATCCGGAGTTACATGCGCATACGTTTCTATCGTTACGCCACTATGTTGACGGCCCTGTATTTTAAATATCTTTCGGTCAATTGAGGTACCCGGCGCTACCCGATTTAGATATACCTGCCCTTTTCCCTCGTTGGAAACTTGTACAAAGCCCATGTTTGTACTCCCTTGTTTTATAAACCGCCGACCTTTATCCTTCTCCAACCGAAATCCTTTCGGCAACTGATAGGCGATCGAAGTGTTTTTAAGATTGATCACGCTTGGATTATAGGAAAAAAAAGTTCCCATCTTATCTGCGAGATCTTGCGTAGCACCTTTATTTTCAAAAATGCGGTACCCCTTCAGAATAAACCGAACCTTTTCTTTCTTATTCTTTAGTGGAATATAATACGAAATTATGCCATCGACAAAATATCCCATCTTATCATTAAGTAAAGCAAGGTTCCGAAAATACCCTTTTAAAACAACATAGTCAGCCTTACTCCGATCGCCTATCGCTACCTCATCAATCTTAATTGATCGGGGAACTATTTTGATCTTGCCCATCGTCTTTACTTCCGAAAAAGGCACCATCAAGCTACTATAGGCAACATGCTGAAAAGTTAGATTCACGGTTTTTTCCTGTTTCAACGAATCCAACACAACTTCTCCGGCTATATTTGTTGCACCAAGTAAGCTACCGTTATCCGCATACAGATTGACACCACTTATAGGTTCCTGTGTTAGGCTATCAATGACTTTAATTTGTGCATTGGCCAAGACAGAAATCATCGTTAATATCCCGATAATAAATCCTATTCTTATTTCAAATTTCATTTCAGTCCTTTTTATTTGGCCTTTATTAATTAATTAGGGATTAACAGTATCCAATAATCTTCTATAATTCTACTTATTTATTTCTGGTCCTATTATACCCTTCATTAAATGCATCAATAAAGGCGCTACTATTCATGATGACATAAACGATGAGAGCGAGCACCACTACTACTGCTGCAAATTTTAAAAGTTTCTTAATTTCCATAATTATTTAGATTTAACTATTGTCCCAAAAATAGACATTATGATATAGTTGTACCACAACCTGTGGTTACATAGCGACAAATTACCGTTAAATATCAATTAATCAATTGGAGATTTTCACCAAGTTGTTTTACCAGTCCATCGTTGATCGCTGGAATATGATAGTCTTCCAACTTCTCCCAAAATCGTGTCTTATAATTGCTTTTTTGGAGCGTTGTGTAAATACTCTTCGTCAAGCCCTTTTGATTAGATTTATATTCCTCTTCCGTTATATACCCATTCTCCATGACATAAAATTCATTAAGTATCTCACAAGGGATATGGCCGTATTCCTTTTTGCGTTTTAAAGACGCAACAATATTTTGGTAAAGGGCTGTTAAATTGAAAGGCGTCATGCTGTTTAATTCGGTTGCATTATAATTTTCAATTGTAACCTCGTGAAACGTCTTCGCCTCTAGGCTAAAAAGTTTTTCATTCACTACAGTATCTGGCAACACCTTATCCAAATACAATTGAACATTACTTCGATCAGCATCTGTCGTCAGGTGCCCTACCTCATTTCCTTTTTTCAACAAGCGAATACGGCTAGACGTATCGTTTTCCTTAACGAGATCATTTAATCGATCCGCTAATTTTCTATTATCTATTTCCGTAATCCTAGGAATCTGGAAGAAAGATCGCATTTTTGCATTATAATCCTTAGCGACAATAGAATCTACAAACACACGATAATCAATCAATCTATATTTAGGTTTACCCTTCTTCAACGGAATATAAAACTCTACAATTCCGTCCGAAAAATACTTATACTGATGATCAAATGTCTCTAGGGAGCGGAAATACCCTTTCAATACCACGACTTCTTTTGGCTTTGCCGTAACAGTGACTTCTTTTAAGACTTGAGGTCTTGACTCCAAAAAATATAGTTGTTTATCGTCCAGCGATACTAATGAAAAGGTTTTGTTTTCATAGGAGATATGTTGTACCGTAACTGCTAATGGTAGTTTTTGCTTCTTCACTCCATTATCGAGAAACTGAGTTACACCAGTTTTATCTGTAAATCCAATCAATGTCCCTTTTTCATTGTAAATATTTAATGAGGGAATTGGCAACTTATTCTGAGCGCCGACAAACTGTATCTGCGCTTTGCATAATAGCCCGGCTAACAAACAGATCAGAATAAATGTAAATTTTAGTTTCATATGCATAGTCAACCTACTAAAAGGCTACTATATTGGCCATGCCTGTAGCGCAACTCATTATTTTTATACCTATATTTTCATGAGAACGGCTATAAAGCTCACCAATAGATGTAAACCCAATCCATAGATAAAATCAATTACTATCAAGCTATAACCTGTTGCTCTAAGTAACCAGATCAAGCCCTTTTCACCAGAGAGGTGTCCAGCTCACACAGTAATAAAGCAACCCTGATCTTTGATCAAATTCGGAATAATCGTTATCCAGTTTATATTCAGAATTCTGTTAACTTTACTTTGTTCGTAGCATACATCTTTTATAAAGCTCAACTATTTAGATTTCGCTCAAATATAGCAACATTTTGGCTCCAATCAGAAACACCATTATAAAATGTACAATGTAGCTTATCCCCCATCAATTTCGACTATTTTTTTGGAAATCGATTACTGCACGCCAAAATTTTCTTATCTAAAATATTTATGGATAAAAACCATTAGATTAATAATAGCATGTAGCAATGTGGTATGCCAAAGTCCTGAACCTTTATTCTTAAACTCCATAATAAAAAAGAATAAGACTAAATTTATACCCATCAAAAAAGTATAAATGAAATAATAAGAGCTATATAAATGAGTCAAAGCGAAAAGAAGGGCAGAAATTAAAACTATCCATATTTTTTTCTTTTTAAAAAAAACATATGTAGACAGAAGTTTTACGGGTATAAATTGAAATAGTAATGTCTCAAAAAATGGCCCTAAAATTAGTGCATATATGAATATTTTCAATATACTTTGATCTCGAGTTACCGCATTTGAAACCGATTCAAACTTGAATAAATCAATAAGTATTACGTGACACAAAACATCAATACTCAGATAAGAAACTATCATAAGAGTATATAAATAAAGCACAGGTAATTTCAACAATCGATTTATATATTTTGACATGTATTTCCTTTTTGATGAAACTGTATGATAAGTCTATATGGATAAACCTTTACAACAGTAAGTTATGAAAGAATAATTTAACCAGCTAAAACGGACAATTTTCACATCGTAAATTGTCCGTTTTTCATTTTAGATAGTGATCTTAAGCGACTTCATAAGTTATAAATTAAAACTTTAAGGCATAACTACACCTAACATATAAGGTCTTACCCGTAACGGTTCTTTGCAATGAGCATATGGGGTGAGCATTTTCCAAATAATTCCAAACTTTATAGATTTGAAACCTTGCTTCGCAAAGGATACGAATACAATACCATGAATCAATTCATTAAGAACGACACCGATAATAATGACAATGCCATAAACCCATCATGCATTCGAAACTTTATGATATAGGCGATCTTTAATTGCCGCCAGCTCTTTCTTTAGATCCCACAATAAATAAAAGGGCACTCCATATAAAACGATGAGACCATCGAAAAACAATAAGCGTATTCTATCAAGGGACTATACTTCCTTTATCTCAAAAAATAACAATCCTAATCAATTGCCGTCAAGCTATAACCTTTTGCTCTAAGTAACGAGATCAAGCCCTTTTCACCAGACAGGTGTCCAGCTCCCACAGCAATAAAGCAACCCTGGTCTTTGATCAAATTCGGAATAATCGTTGTCCAGTTTATATTCCGCCCTGTCAAGAGCTTTTCTTTCTGTTCGACAGACATCCATGTAGGATCCTCAATCAATGCAGTTAATTCTTTGAGGTTTTCATTTTTATAGGCATTGACCATTTTGGCCGTTAGAGCGGGATATTTATCCAACTGCAATACCCAGTCCATAAATAACTTTGGCGTAATCAAGTCTTTCAATAACCCGAATTGATAATCTGCTGTTTCAAGTTCGCCAATTGTTTTACCCTGAGCGGAGGCCAGAGCCGATAGCTCAATTTCATATGATTTCAACTTTGTTGGATCAGGACAATTAAAGCCTTTCATTGAAAATAAGGAAGCCATTGTTACCGGTGAAACATGATCCAATAATTTAATTGAAAGCTGCTGTGCCAACAAGACGCTATCCATTTTACGCACTTCGCTATCGGTAAAGTTTTTAATAAAACTAGGGTCAGGTACGGCAAATGCCTGTAGGACCTCCATATTTTCAGGTTTCGACAGATCCACTTCAAATACGACTTTCTGACTCGAATTAAGCGCATCCAGGCATTTTTGTTTGATCTCAAAATCGTCAGGGCACAACATGTGGATCGTACCAAACAGATAGGAATCTTGTTTAAGTCCATTTCCCGAGATTTTCCACAGCATCGAATTCCCCTGCGCAAAACCACTAAAAGTGATTATAAAAAAAAGTAATAGAAGAATAAAGTGTTTTTTCATCCGTTTAAATTTAAGGTTTTTATTTATTTTTGGCCGCATTAAAACCATCTTCAAATCCTCGAATAAATTCGCCGACATTAGATAGCAGATAGACACAAAATGCCAGAATAGCTATTATTACTACAAATAATAAAATTGTTTTAGTTTCCATAAATATTTAGATTTAGTTACTGTCCCAAAAATAAACATTAGGATATATCTATATTACAAGGGTGAGGCTAAAGGAAAAATTAGGAAGTTAAGAATTTATCACACAAGTATTTAGACTAGAATCTCAGCTCAAATATCGTTTTGTAATCACAAATCCGCTGGATTAGTAACCTTTTTCAAAATAAAGCAACCTCCCTCAGTAGGATGATCAAGTTAAGCTGCGCCCGTTTGTTTAGACAGAAATTTCTAATTTTTATATAGTATTTTCTGTTTTAGGGCTGAAAATGGAAATAACTTTTTGGCTCTTG
>NZ_JBNPWQ010000062.1:0-16716 GCF_050433745.1 Sphingobacterium sp. HSC-15S19 | reverse complement strand
CAAGAGCCAAAAAGTTATTTCCATTTTCAGCCCTAAAACAGAAAATACTATATAAAAATTAGAAATTTCTGTCTAAACAAACGGGCGCAGCTTATATATCCACGACAGGGCTGAAACAAATAAACGAACATAGTTTTAGAAAGCTATCAGTCTATATAACGCTTCAATTAAGCTATATTTAGATATAAAATCACGGAAATCAATGGAGCATAATACTAAATGTATATTTTTGGATGATATAAGATTACCATCGGACCTGTCCTATTATTTACCAAAGGAAGAAATAACTCCATATCTGTTGACCAATTAGACCATTATTCGTAATTATCAAGATTTTGTGACGTATATATCTGAAAACGGTATTCCGTCAATCATCTCTTTTGATCACGATCTGGGAATAAATCTTGACAACACAGAAGCAGAGTCCGGGTATGACCCTGTGAAGTATATCGTGAATCTAATTATTGAACAGGAACATAGGGTTTTGCCCCAGGTATTATGTCGCTCGCAAAACCCCTTAGGCAAAACAAACATCCTTTCTTGTTGGAACAACTTTATAAAAACTATTGATCAGAGTTAATCAAGGCATTAGAGATTAAATTGACAATCCCTTCTGTGGAGAGAATTTGCTATTGTCAGAGGATCTTGCATCATGAATTGATGTTTCAGACGGACGATAATTAGTGCTATACACCTAACATCATTTTGTAAAATCATAAGCCAATGGAATTTATACAAGAGTAAAACCCGCTTTCCAGCCATCTGTATCAACCTCATATGGTGAAATCTCAAAACCTTCAATCTGATCGCTGAAACCTCTAAATTTTGAGGCCCTTACTAAAGCTGCCTCAGCAAGTTCTTTGGAGCTATATACGCCGATCAATTTAAAGTCCTCACCCCCAGCCAATGTTTCATCAACATAGGTGTGCCATAATAAATAAACATGTTTCATAAAAAAAATCTTTTATATGATCTAATGATGTCTCTACAGATAAGCTCTTTAATAAATTTATGACTTTTTAAGACAATATCCTATGTAAGCCTTTCTGAACTATCAATACTGAACATCCGATACGATAAATGGCTCCCCTTTTATAAACCTACATACTCCATTATCAATGTTAAAATAAACTAAGACACAAAAACCTCCCATCCAGGATTGATCCCGCACCCAGATTATTGTCGAGAATGCATTTTTTTCAAAGTTGTAGAATGGTCTTTGTAGTTCAACTTGGTTAAAGTCATTTTTCGCATATACGAGTCTATTTTCAACCAGCCCAATCCCATTAGTTTGTGTTAAAGCGAATTCACATGAATCATTTGCCATTGAAAACCCAGGAATTGACCAAGAAAGGATATCATGATAAATCTCGTGGTCAATAAAAGTATGGTATACCTTCCAACTCTTTTTTTGGTACAGCTGCCCTGTAAAGTCTTTATCAAATTCCTTTTCACCTATTTTCATTGCGTTTACAACTAGATCAGTGATATCTAACTTGCAGGTATTTTCTTGCGGAGTATGGGCGAACAAGAATGACATTAGAATAATCAAGATCTTCATACAGTTTAAATAAGCCAATATAATTTATCAAAAAAAAATCACTCCAATAAAACTATTTTCAAAAAGCCGTTGTTCTTACCATACAAAACGGCTACAAGCTGCCTTTCGAAAGAAAGGTTCAACATAAAAATTGGCGTCGTACAGTGAAAATCCAATAGTTTTTAAAAACATTGGATGACGAAACAAAAAAGAGGAAACGATAGGAAACATAAAAATTACTGTACAAATAAACGCTAAGAGAAAGGGTCTGATGAGAATCAGGCCCTTTTGACGTAAAAAAGCCACATCTCCCGACGTGGCCTTAATAAACATATGATTCACTAGTGGTTTGTCTTTAATTGCTGACAAACCACTAGTTATTAAATACTATTTATAAGAATTGATTGATTTAGATACTTTCCAATCATTACCTACACGCTCCAAGGTAACCAGGTCAGTCTTGGTGAAGTTTTCAAATTTCAACGTTACTTTAGCCACCATATAGTCTGCCGATTCCTCGATGATATCTGTGCTTACTGTACAGTTCAGCTTTTCGCCTTTTTGTTTTTTCAAGGATTTAACCACTTCGCTACGGCTGTTAGACTGCGCATTGGAAGCTTGAATCTTTTGATTAAAATCAGCTGCAAATAACTGCTCTACGCCTGCTGATTCGCCCTCAGTGGTTACCGCTACATAATGCTCTAAAGCGAAGTCAGCTGTGGAAAGGTTAACGTTTTCTTTTGTTGCTTTTGCTCTAGGTCCTTCAGCTGCCATAGCAAATGTAGATACGGCGATTAAAGCTGCTGCTGCGAATGTTTTTACTAATACTTTCATAATGTTTTTTTTTATTGTGTTAGTACTTTTGTTCTTATTTGTTGACTCAAAACTACAACACAATAGGCCTTTAGCCTAAAGGCTTTAGACTAACGATCGGGAAAACTCGGCGAATAGCGGAAATAGGGAGGTGAATTTATTCTTCAAGAAATCATTCTCGTTCCAATAGGCTCTTTCCCTCTTCGCTGATCCGATCGGGAGTCCAAATAGGATCCCAAACGAGCTCGATAATTATTGCCCGCTGTGGAAATTGCTGTTGCAATGTTTTTTCAACGCCATGAACGATAGAGTCGCCCATCGGGCAATAGGATGAAGATAACGTCATGGTAACAACAATACGACTGGGATCGGTTAAATTAATATCATAAATTAAGCCCATATCTACGATGTTGATCCCCAATTCGGGATCCATCACAAGCATCAATACCTGAACAGCTTTTAACTGATCGGAAGCCTCCGGTTTTGTTAGATCAATTTTCATGGTATCTTTCATTAAATATATAGGCGAGGTGCGTAGTTTATTTACTTTTTCTTTGATGAAAAACTACTTTTCCGACATTGACAACATAAACAGCAGCAAGTGCTGCCCAAAGCCAGGCTGCACAGTATAATGCCCACCTGAATTGACCGGCTACAGCAACCGCCATGACGACAAGCGCCACTAGGTAAAGATAATATTGTATAGAAAGTAATCGCTGACTATAAAGTTCCTTGGGCAAAGGTATTTTTTTGATGCCATTGAGATCTTTATAGCGCCAATTCCAGATCATAAAAGGCAGGGTCTTATAGGTCATCCCTAAAATAATACCCGTTATCCATCCAAAAAACACCCATACGGCATATAAATTCACCCAATTACCAGACTCCTGCCGGACAACCATAGGTAAGGTGAGAAACGCGAACAATAAACTCAAAAAGGAAATGAAACTATGTTTCATCGGAATATCCAGTACCTTACGCGCCCGGTGCACAAAACAATCCACGACAAAAACGGCCCAGCAAACTACTCCCAATAGCACTATTGCTCCAAAGGTAAGAGATCTTAATCCCACAGGATGGCTGTATCCGTCCAATAAAAAAAGTACCAATCCAAGGTTTATCAAAATGACCGAAACATAAAGCCACTTTGTTTTGGTGGATTGTCCCAAGAGAAACATCGGCAGCATCTTCGCTCCCGCTCCCAGGATCAACTGCAAAAACCAACCAACAATACCGACGTGGGCGTGTAGCTTTAGGATATCGAGGTGACTTTTTGTTAGAAAACCATGGGCTAAATTAATGGCAAGCAAAAGGCCTAAGGTGGTTGTAAAACAAAGCCAGAAGGCCGAGAACGTAAAATAAAGGCGTAGTTCAAATAGATGCTCCACATCTTTAGTCGTCATCCACAGCAAGTAGAAGTACAGGTAGGAGCTGAGCGTAATCAATAGCCCTCCAACGCACATGAGTAAACCGATCTTGAAATACCAGAAACTATAAATCAACACACAGGTTCCCGATGTCAATAGGATATAACTGAAAAATGCCAATTTGGAAGAGCGAAGTGAACGTTCAAAAATAACCGGCACCAGCTGATACGCCGCTCCATAAATCACCATCGTGCCCCAACCTAGTGCTAGGCTATGGACGATTGCCAGCACTTTTGGTTGAAAATGGTGCCCAAAGAGCTGCCCCCCGCTAAAAACCAAGAGGAAGCTGAACAGTAGAAAAAAAATGCCCGAAGTGATAAAAAACGGCAATACAGCATACGCTTCTGGGCTCTTATGAATAGCAATATGTGACATTTTATTTAACGGGGTAAATTAACAGATGGACATCTCCAGGATGTTGTTCATGGATGAAAATCCGATAAGAAAAATGATCCAGTTCTTCTAGTAAATGGAGCGGAACCTTCCGATGTTTTACATAGACAACCTCATTGGCTTTCAGTTGAGCAAGGGCCTCAAGAATTGATTCCATGGGCTGCGGCATAGGCAATGTCCTGACATCCAATGTAACAAGTTGAAGCGCGGAAAGTCGCGCTAATTTCTGCTCAAAAAGTCGTTTCGGCACAAATGAAATATGATCGCCCTCAGCAGGCTGAACGGACAGCACTGTATCTTTTTTATAAAAGTAACTTCTGAATTCGCCCTCCGCCCATTCGTGGCTATAGCTTGGCACTCCACGCTCCTCCATACGCCTAATCAATGGAATGGGGACAAATGAATTGCTGATGCAAAGAATCCCTCCTGCGACGAGTGAGCGATACAACTGAAAAATATCTTTTAATGGATCTTGCCCCATTTCCAATAGGGGTCTCACATCGAATACAACCGTCACTGCTGCATCATCCATCCAACTTGGCCGCTCTGCTGCATCGAATGGATCATTGACTTTCTCAGCTCCATCTGACATCCAAATAAAGCCGAGCGGTACCAGCGCAGCACGAAAATCTGCAACCGAACATCCGCCAATTTTTGCTGCTTCGCCTATGGAGACCCGAGGGGCCAGTATCCGACGCAACACCGGGATCCGGATCTTATGCAAGGGTTTGGCAATAGCTGCAATGGCTTCAATGCTTAAGTCATTATAGCTGATCAGTTCTGAAATCTTGGTATGCTGGTTTATCCGCATGGCTTTTCTAGTTTTTAATTCATTTGAACACCGTAGCTCGCGAGCAACTTTGGAAATAAAATATTATTCTCCAGGTGGATATGCTGCAAAAGATCGGATTCGAAAGATTCGATCTGTGAAAATAATGACGTGTAGGAATTGCAGGCATTGGCTGGCAATGTGTAATTTTGGGTAATTTTGCGCAACTGCTGAAGTTCCTTTCCTGAATCTTCGTGTTCGGAAATCAAAAATTGAATGAGCTGCTCTACCTGTTTGCTGGTCAATTCTTGTTCATTCTTGGTTGCCGGAAAGAGCTGCTTCTCCTCTTTATCCAAATGATGGTAAAGGTCATCAAGAAAGGCATCGAGTTCTTTGGACAAGTTGACCAGCTCGGGATGCTGCTGTGCATGCACATCGGCCACTTTATGTGCAAGTTCCTGAATAATCGGTCCTTTTTCCCGGACATACCGATGATGAACATTCTTAATATAATCACTTAAAAAATCGATATCCCAATCTTTAAAATTTAGCGGTGGGCCGGCTATAGGAAGCTCTTCGGATTGGTTTAACCGTCTGCGCAATTCAATTTCATCGAGACCAACACTATGAGCGGCCTCCTTAAGCGTCTGCTTACCACCGCAACAAAAATCTACCCCAAGCTGTTTTAAAACTTCGGCCTTGCGGATATCCTTGGCAGCAATATGGCCAACGGTTTCCAGTGTTTCGCTTTCGAGCGGTTTGCCAAGGCGAACCTGCCAGTATTCGGGCCCCGATTCAAGATAATTCCAAATGAGATCCTTTCCACGTTCACCCAGCAACTGATAATAGAGCGGTTTAGGATCATGATCGTTTTTGATAATAAATGACTCGCCCGAATCCAGGGCATCGAAGTGATCAAATATGGTCGGGTGTTTAAGTCGAGGTTCTATATTGAAAACCTCCAATAACGATGATTTAATCATGATAATAGTATTAAATGGTCAATAAATTATTATAAATCCTTTTTCTTAAAATAGCGAATAGATAGCCCTAGAGGAATGAGGCACCAGAGCAACATGACCAACAGGGTGATCGCAATGCCGAATGTATTACCGAAGAAATCCCGAAATATCGCCCCTGTATAGCCCATCATCGCGGATAGATCGACCTGTAATAAAATAAGGATGCGACAGATATCGATGGGATTGAGCATGGACAGTGCAACCATTCCATGTTCGATGGGATAATCCGCAAACTGAAATAGGATGAAAAGCACCAGTGCGTCAAAAAGCAGCGTGAAATAAAGCCAAAGCAAAATTGCCAATCCTATCCCCTTCGACTTATCTCTGATCAATACAGATGTCCACATCGCGATCGAAACGAAAATCAAAGAAAGTAACAGTCCGCAACCGACCAAAGTAATTCCCGAAGAGCTAAATGCATAGATAAAAGTTGGTATGCCAACGCCAATAAAAAAAGCTAAACTAAGTGCACCTGCCAGACCCACATACAGGCTGCCCCAAATGCTTTGCCGTTGCAAAGGCTGACTGACAAGGCAATTGATAAACTCGGAACTCTGGTAGATATAGATGCCTGAAAAAATGATACTCATCAGCGGAACTACAAACAACACAATATTCAGTAGACTGAGTAATCCCTTTTCATAGTTGTCCTCCATGCTATAGACCGTCATGGAAAGTACAAAGAGTAATATGGTGTAGCATAAAATGGTCTTGTTGCGCAAGAGATCCACAAAAACGTAGCGTATAATTTTATTCATCTTTTCTCTAATTAGACAGGTCGCGGTTCTGCATCAAATAAGCGATTGCTTTAGATAGCTTTTCAGTACCTGTATCTTCTTTTAATTGCTGCAAACTCTTATGAAACTTCAGCTCTCCTTCCTGCAGAAAGACAATCTGCGATACAAATTCATCGAGATCACTAAGCACATGGGAACTGATGATGATCAGTTTACCGCGTCCGATTTCTTTTTTGATTTTATCCTTGAGAATTTCGGTAGACAGAGGATCCAGTCCTGCTGTAGGTTCATCCAGGATGAGTACTTTGGGGTCAAACATAAATGCGATACAGGCACTTACTTTTTGTCTTGTGCCACCGGAAAGCGTTGCCATCCGTTTTTCCAACAGCTTGTCCACGCCAAAAGCCTGATAAAGATCCGAATCCGTCTGGGGCTGTTTACGGATATCTTTGATCATATCCAGGACCTGTTTGATGGACATATTCTCAGGATATTGACCGATCTGCGGCATATAGCCGATATGGTTCCGATAAGCCCATTGCTGTCCAATGTCCTGTCCTTCAAAAGTGATCCGTCCGGCACTCGGCATGACCATACCTAGGACAGACTTGATCAAAGTAGTCTTACCACTGCCATTGGGGCCAATTAAGGCAACGCATTCGCCGCCATTCAAGGTCAGATCAATGCCCTTTAATGCATTGAATTTTCCAAAGCTTTTCGTTAACTGCTGGATACTAATCATACTTTTATTGATTTCATGCGAGGCTTATCGTCTTTAAGCCCCTCGGGTGTCAGACTTGGTAATAGCTTTTCAGTCCGGTCGAACAACATGGCCATAAAACTTCGAAAAAGTAACATCGCCGAAGGATAGCGCTCAACCATCATCGAGAATAGGCTTACGGGACGAAAAGGGATATCCCCAAATCCGTCTTTGTCCAGATCGTATCCCTCGTATTTGTCCCAATAGTTATGCACAAAGCTGTTGAGTGTAAGGGTACCATTGGTGGCAACATCAAAGGTATTCTGAAGAAAATTATTGTCTTTAAGCACATTGTCCATACAGCTCGACTGAATCTTGAGCCCCCATCCGTTGCTCTTAAAATTGTTATGTTCAATATGGATACGATTCGATCCTTCCATAAAAATACCCGTGGTATTGCGGCTAAACTGATTGTTGATGATCTGACTATCGGAAATATCTTTGAGCAACAATCCATAGGCGGCATCGCCCCAATTCTCTTCGAAATTATTGTTTTCCATATGGACATGCTTGGTATACATAACAGCTACACCTGCACCATTGCTGCGAAAGGTGTTTGAGATGTAACTGTTCTCATGGGAAAACATAAAATGGAGACCATAGCGCAGATTTTTTTCAGAAAGATTGCCCTGTACTCGAGTATGGGTCACAAACTCAAGATAAATACCGTCCCTATGTCCAGACACTTCATTATTTTCAACACTTAAACTATCTGATTTCCAAGCATGAATACCATTACCAATCAGCTGCTCCGCTGTACCAAAAGCTTTGAGGATATTGCCCCGTATTTCAACGTTTGTAGCATTCTGCGCATAGATCCCGAAAAAATTGTCCACGAGCTCATTGTCAAAAATTTTGATATGCGCTGTATTGTAAATTTTAATACCGGCAATATCATTCATGGAAGAATGTCCCGAATGCTGTATTAAAAAGCCTTGAACAGTAACCTGCGGTGATTTGATCGAGAGCGGTTCATATTTTTTCTCGCCGTCCAGCACAGGTTTTCCCAGGCCTTTCAGGAAAATTGCCTTATCAATAACAATATTCCCCTCCTTATACACACCCGCCGCTACTAAAACGGTATCACCTGATTTCGCTTGTGCTAAGCCAGCCTTTATTGTTCTGACCGACTGCCCCTTTCCTACCTGGATGGTTGTCGCCGATACAGGCACGTTTACGAGCCAAAGACAAGCCATTGCACAGTACAACGCTAAAGCTAGATTCTTCATTGTTATTCATTTATTTCCACAGATCATTCCAGGTCATCACCGTGCCACCGATCTCTGCTTTGACCTTATCCAGTTCCACCCGTTTTTCAAATACAGCAACATTGCCTCGCATTGGGCTTTTCAAAGCTTCACTTTTGAGATAATATGCACCTTCAGCCGGTACGAGCTTATGGCTAACATAATCCGGCAGGTAATAAACGGCAATCTCTTCTTTTTTGACCGAGTTCCCTTTGACAAAGGCGATCATACATTGTACGTCATCAAAATTAAAGACCCGTCCCTTTTTTGTCTGCAGCTGCGTACCAAAACGCGCGTCCGTTATTGTCATCTTACAGTGGGCACATTGCTCGCTACCGTATTTAATAGGCTTGGGTTTATTGTTGCCCTGACAGGCCTGCAAACTACATAGAACCAGCAATATACTACTACAGATCAACGCAAATAATTTATAATTTCTCATATGATTTTAGTTTTAGGGTTTTATTATTTTGCCACTCCCGCACTGTACAAAAGGCCAAGATAATTCCACAGAGTATAAAGATCCATCCCCCGATATCAGGTATAGAATAGGCGCCAAAATTTAAAAGCTGTTTGTATCCGATCAGTGGTGGCTGATAAGACATTCCGGGAACTTTTATCGGTGCAGATGGATCGAGCTGATGCCCATAGTTGTATTCCCAGATATAAAAGTCAACCAGGGCTGCGACTCCAAAAAGCAGAAAACAAAAGAATAAGCCATAGAGCAGTTTTCTATTCTGCACGAAACCGGTAAGCAAAAAAGCAAGCGCAAAAAATAAGATGATATAGGGCAAGACCTTAAATTCTATGAAATCTTCCGCATGTAGCGTTTTCATCCCGATATAGTGGTTCAGTCCATTGATAATATCAACTTGTCCGGCCAACTTGTTGCTATAGATCTGTAGTTCTAGCCCTTCTGGGTATTGTGCTGCGTCGAGCTCAATACGCCAGATGGGTAGGAAGATGACCGCTACCAGGGCCAGGCCACTCAGGATCAAAAGAATCCGATGTACTGCTGACAGGTGACTTGTAGTTTTCATCATTGTAGGTTATATTAATTGGTCTTCTCTTGCGGTTGATTGGTTCCCAGACTATAAATCAACGGAACATTGTTTCCTTTTTTTGAGATACGGATATACCCCTGCATCTCTTGGTGTAACGCGCTACAAAAATCCGTACAGTAGAACGGGAATACACCTACTCTATCTGGAACCCATTTCAATGTCTGTGTCTCTCCCGGCATAATGAGCAATTCTCCATTCTTTGCGCCTTTGACAGCAAAGCCATGCGGCATATCCCAGTCCTGCTCAATATTGGTCACATGGAAATAGACTTCATCGCCTAGTTGTACACCCTCGATATTGTCCGGAGTGAAGTGTGAACGGATGGATGTCAGGTATACATGTACCTGGTTACCTTTACGTTCAACGCGTGCATCTTTGTCTCCTTTGGCAACAAATGGGCTGGTATTTTCTTCAATTTTAAAAATCTTCACACTTTTGTCTTTCACTTTCTCCGCTTTGATAGCTTGCGCATAATGTGGTTCACCAATGGTCGGAAAGTCTAACAACAATTGCATTTTGTCTCCCGAGATATCAAACAATTGGGCACTCTGAGCCAACTCCGGTCCTGTAGGGAGAAAGCGGTCTTTCGTAATCTTATTATAGGCGATGACATATTTGCCTTCTGGATTTTTGGTATCTCCACCAGGTATCATTAAATGGCCTGTTGAGTAAAATGTTGGTGTACGGTCGAGCACCTTTAAATCCTTAATATTCCATTTCACCAATTCGGAAGACACAAAGAATGACGTGATTGCATTTCCTCTGCCATCAAATTCTGTATGCAGTGGGCCCAAGCCAGGTTTTTGGACTTCGCCGTACAGCGCAGATTCGTATTTGATAATTGGGATACCACCGAATTTTCCTTCGAATTGTTTTTCCTGGATTGCTTTCTGCATCTTAGCGAACGAGAATACAGGTATGACCGCAGCCAGTTTACCCGACCCTACAATATATTCGCCTGTAGGATCAACGTCGACACCGTGCGGAGATTTTGGGCAAGGGATATAGTAGCATAGCCCCTCCAGCTCCTCTGCCTTCAATACGATCGTTTCTGTATTAAAAGATGTTTTTGCGGTATGTGATTTCTCGTCGTAAGTGTTATGGGCATACTTCAACCCGGTAACCTTTTTCCCTTTTCCGGCTTTCAAATACTCTTCGGCTTTTTTCCAGTTGACGGCCAATATAAAGTCTTTGTCATTTTTGGATGCATTGACCTCCAGCAATGTATTTGCCTGTTCGGTATTGTAGGTGGAGAAGAAGAACCAACCATGAGAAGTCCCTTTACCGGCTCGGCTCAGGTCATAGTTTACACCGGGTGTCTCAATCTGAAAAGCCAATTCCATGTTGCCATTATCCTTATTGACGCTGACAAAGCTCAATGTTCCGCGAAAATTCTTTTTAAAGGTATTGATAGGTACATCGCCCGACTCACCGTCCAGCGGAACCGAAAATCGCGTTCCTGCAACAACATATTCGGTATTTTCAGTAATGTACGGCGAAGAGTGGTTTCCACCGCTGTTGGGGAGTTCGAGTACTTCAGCCGTACGAAAAGTTGTCAGATCCACCCGGGCAATACGGGGGGTATTGTTGGCATTGACAAATACCCAGCGGCCGTCGTAGTTTCCATCGGTTTTCGAAAGCTGCACGTGGTGTAAATCATCCCAAGGTACATTGCCATGGGACGTTTCGAGCATCGGTTTAGTTTCTTCACTAAAACCCCAGCCCTTTTCGGGATCTAGTGAAAAAACGGGTATTACACGCAATAATCTGCCGGACGGAAGTCCATAAACGGAGAGCTGCCCACTAAATCCCCCGGATACGAAATTGTAGAATTCATCGTATTTCCCTGGGGCAACATATACCTTCTCAGCGGCATCACCACTCACGGCGGCTCCCGGTCCTTTGGGTTTACAGGCATGGAAAGTCGATAACACCGCGCTCGCCATTAGGCTCGTCAATATGTATTTTGTTAAAGTCATTCTATTCTTATTTTAAGGTTAATACCTATGCAGCTTTGTTGATTCTTATTCAGCTTTTATTATTTTACACCATCATTTTGTCGCATAAACTCCAATACCTTTCGGGCTTCCTCGTCCGTTAGATTTTGGTTAGGCATCCGGACCATGCATAGTTCAAGTTGCGCCTGTAATTCCGGATCCTTATCGATCATCGGATCAGGATTAGTGATAAAATTCATGATCCACTGTGGTTTTCTCCGTTGTGTCACACCTTTCCATCCTGGCCCGACTAGTTTCTCGTCGGTTAGCTTGTGGCAGGAAGCACATTTCAGGTCAACAATCAATTTTCCGGCTGCGGCCATTGGTGCATCCAAATGGTCAGCGATTTCCACTTTGTCAAATTTTCCCTCACCGCGGTGAGGATCATATCCACTGGCGTCATTTGCCGAAGCCCCAGATTCATTAACACTGTTGGCAACGGTCTTTTTCTCGCCATTGTTTGAGGAACAGGAATAGATAAATAATCCCATCAAACAACATACAATTAGCTTTCTCATCTTATTTTGGTTTTGTGTTCAAACTTGATTGTGTTTTACTTAATCCAAAGGTATTATCGAAGCGTGTAGCCATTTTATGAGGCAAATCATAAAATGATTCCGGTGAGAACAAACCATCAATCAAAAACAATAAAACACTATATATAAGCACATTAACACCATATTGATTTTCATCACTCATTCCCGTGATCAACATCAAGATCTATTTTGTGACACTACTATATCTTTACGCTGTGTAGTAAAAACTAACTTATATCGAACGATGATTCCAACCGCAATACTTCTCGAAAAGGGAGCGAGCAGCCTACATGCCGATATTGGTGAAATACTTTTTCATGAGGATAGCATGGCCACATTTTATTATCAGTTGTTAAGCGGGCGAGTTCGTCTTTCTAATTTCTTATCAGACGGTAGGGAGGTCCTCCACAATGTTATCTGTGCCAATGAGGGCTTTGGAGAAGTAGCGATATTGGACAATGGCGTTTATACAGTGACGGCAATTACCGACAGTTCATGTACATTACTGAAGATCAGTTCGAAAAAATTCATCGAAATCATATATGAATATGGCAACCTACATCGTTTGGTATCACAAAAGATGGCGCGCGAACTACACTTTAAACTCTTTATGATCAAATTAATTTACAATCGTTCACCGGAGGAGATCCTCTCCAATCTGATCCAAAAGTTAAATGAAAGCAAGAGACTCGTTTGTCAGGAATGCAACCGACTTATGCTTACGCGCCAACAATTGGCTAATATGACCGGGTTAAGAGTAGAAACAATCATCCGGACAATGAAGCAAATGGACAAGGAAGATAAATTGAACATTATCCGCGGAAAAGTTTTTGTTCCGGCCGATGGTATTGATTGAAGCTTGAAACAACGATGTTTCAGCTATCGGAAAGAAATCAACGTATGAATAAAATCAGTAGCTATTTAAGTATCAGGAAATGGATCGTCATCACCCTATTCAATTTACTTATTGTAGGTATTTTCGGGTTGATTATGCGCTTAAAATTTTTATTTCCCATTCCTTGGATCGACCAGAAAAACCTCATGCATGCGCATTCGCATTTTGCTTTTTCCGCCTGGGTATCCCAAGCTCTTATGATTTTTCTCATAATGACCGTTCTGGGAATAAAAACCAATCAGATTTTGTGCAGGAAATATCAGCATATCCTATGGGCTAATTGGACGGTTTCGATAGGCATGCTTATTTCCTTTTCAGCTGCTGGCTATAACCTATGTTCGATTATATTATCCTTTTTATCGATACTTGTCTCTTATTGGTTCTGCTTTCAATTAGTGCGGGATCTTAAATCATCGACGCTTCCTCCGGCCATTTCGATCTTAATTAAGTCGGCACTATTTTTCAATATATTTAGTTCACTAGGGACCTATTTTCTGGCATATCTCAAAGTGAGCCACCAACTGGATCCATTAAAACAGCTTGCATCAGTCTATTTTTATCTTCATTTTCAGTATAATGGCTGGTTTTTCTTTGGCTGTATTGCTCTGTTTGCCAGTTGGCTGTATAAACGTACTGGTAAAATACCAATAAGTCCGCGTTTTTCGCTCGTGTATGTCATGACTGTTATACCAACCTATTTCTTATCTGTTCTATGGTGGAAGGGTTTACCCCTGTGGCTATATATTATTATAGTCATTACAGTCGGATTGCAATTTGTCCTGTGGGGAACATTAGCACAACGAGTCGTCCGACTGGTCCGAAGCAATATTTCACTCCGCTTAAGCCCCGATACATCTAAAATTTGGTTATGTGTCCTGTTTGCCATTTTTCTCAAACTGATATTGCAAGGCATATCGGTCATACCTGCTCTGAGCCAACAAGCTTATGGATTTCGACCAATTGTTATTGCTTATCTTCACCTCGTCCTTTTGGTGGTAATATCACTCTTTTTAATTGGGTATGCTTTTCAGATTTGTATGTTAAAAATCGAAAAAGGCATTCACTATGGCGTTTATGGCTTACTTGTTGGAATCTTTTTGAATGAATTTGTGTTAATGTTGCAGGGGCTCGGTGGATTTATACATTATTCTATCAGGGGAACACATCATGTGCTGACGGTCGCTGCAGCTATTATTGTTGTCAGCCTCTACAGGATAACGCAAACCCAATTACGCAAATGATGCTATTAGCATAAGCCATGAGAGATGATCGATCATGAAATAGCTAGAAAATAAGCCACATCTCTCGACATGGCTCTACAACATTTATATATTTATTTGAGATGGCTCTTATTTATACGAATTGATCGATTTAGATACTTTCCAGTCATTACCTTCACGTACAAGAGTCACTAGGTCTGTTTTGGTAAAGTTTTCAAACGTCAACGTCACTTTGGCTACCATATAATCCGCCGACTCCTCAAGGATTTCGGTGCTTACCGCACAGTTCAGCTTCTCGCCTTTTTGTTTTTTCAAGGATTTAACAATAGCGTTACGGCTGTGACTCTGTGCATTGGAAGCTTGGATTTTTTGGTTGAAATCCTCGGAGAACAATTGTTCTACACCTGCAGATTCTCCTTCGGTAGTTACCGCGACATAGTGCTCTAAAGCGAAATCTGCTGTAGAAAGGTTAACGTTTGTTTTTGTTGCTTTTGCTCCTGGCCCTTCAGCTGCCATAGCGAATGTAGATACTGCGATTAGGGCTGCTGCTGCGAATGTTTTTACTAGCGTTTTCATAATGTCTTTATTTTATAGTGTTAGTTCTGTTGTTCTTATTTGTTGACTCAAAACTACAACACAATACGCCCCTAGCCTATCGGCTTTAGACTAACGATCAGGAAAACTCGGTGAATGGCGGGAATAGGGAGGTAAGTCTCCTTCGTATCAGATTCGTACCACGTTCGGATCATCAATAGATATTGTACAGACACCCAACAGACCTTGTCCAGTCTCTGTACAGGAAAAAACTGGTCAGATACTGGTCAACAATCGAACCCTACATGTCCTGATCCGAAGGCTATACGAAGCAGGTACGAACACAACCCCTATAAAAGTTATTTAAACTCATCCATAATTAGCAGTTTTTAGCAATAATGCCTAGAGCAGCGACGAAATCCGTGAGTTTGTGTTGTAGCGATCACCGAGATACCATGTCTTTGGTCATAACCATGCAGGTTATGGTAAGAGGAAATTTAAGGCTATCCAGTTTATCAACGCTTCGTTGTATGAGCTGTTGTAGGGAAAGGTGTGATTAAACTACACGATCAACTCAAGTGCATTCAAGATCTATAAACAAGGCGATACTACTTTCTTTCTACTAATTCATCTACTTTCTTTCTACTTCTTCTTCTCCTAATCTTTCCCTAGTTCTTTCCCTAAAATATTTACATTTTTTCTTCTAAAACATCTCACAGCCTATTGTACGAGCATTATAACAACTCTATTCCTTTAATCTCTTCTCCTAATTCTTCTCCTAGATTCATCTATTCTTTCTACTTAATTATTCTAATTGAGCTCCACTAGCTACGCTATCACCGAGGCAACTCGCTATTTTAAATAGATCATAAAAAAGCCACATCTCCCGACATGGCTTTACAACATATATATTTATTTGAAATCGCTCTTATTTATACGAATTGATCGATTTGGATACTTTCCAATCATTGCCCACACGCTCCAAGGTAACTAAGTCCGTTTTGGTGAAGTTCTCAAATTTCAACGTTACTTTAGCGACCATATAATCTGCAGATTCTTCTAAAATATCAGTGCTAACTGTGCAGTTCAGCTTCTCTCCTTTTTGCTTTTTCAATAGTTTAACTACGGCACTACGGCTGTTAGACTGCGCATTGGTAGCTTGGATCTTTTGATTAAAATCAGCTGCGAATAACTGCTCTACACCTGCTGATTCGCCCTCAGTGGTTACCGCTACATAATGCTCTAAAGCGAAGTCTGCTGTGGAAAGGTTAACGTTTGTTTTTGTTGCTTTTGCTCCAGGTCCTTCCGCTGCCATAGCGAAAGTTGATACGGCGATTAGGGCGGCGGCGGCGAATGTTTTTACTAGCGTTTTCATAATGTCTTTATTTTATTGTGTTAGTTTTTTATCTGTTCTTATTTGTTGATTCAAAACTACGACACAATAGGCCCCTTGCCTATGGGCTTTAGACCAACGGTTGGGAAAACTCGGTGAATGGCAGGAATGGAACGGCGAGGAAAGTGAAATTATTTTTACTATCTTTTAACAACAATTAAAAAACGTGAATCGCCAAGGCCGATGTTGCCAATGATTTTAGCCAAGCGGAAAAAAAAAGTTATTAACTATAGAGAAGAAAAAGATGGAACAACATCTAATTAAACTATTCAGATTCATATGTGTCCTAAATAAATTTTAGGATTGGATTTCTGTGGTACAAGCATAGCTTTTTTCATCATTTCGATATTGACCCCTATTTTTCAATCT
>NZ_JBNPWQ010000061.1:0-17225 GCF_050433745.1 Sphingobacterium sp. HSC-15S19 | reverse complement strand
GAAGTAATATTGTCAGGTCATCAGTTGGACTGAAAAAAGCCTTGTTAGAGGGGTCAGTATGTCCAGCGGAGGGGTCAACTTCAACATTATATCCACACTCAAACCGTGATCTAGGACAATCTCCTGAGTTAACTGTTTTTGCTGCCGGAGCCCCAACCTTTTTTTGTGATGACTTCTTTTAGAATATCATGGTTCATACTCAGTTCGGCAAACATCTTTTTCAAGCGTGCATTTTCTTCTTCAAGTTCCTTTAGGCGTTTGACATCTGAGGCTTCCATACCTCCGTAACGACTCTTCCAATTATAAAATGTGGCCTTGCTAATTTCCAGCTCACGGCAAATGTCTTCGGTCTTTCTGCCTTCTTCGCCCTCTTTGAGTGCTCGCACAATCTGGCTTTCTGTAAAACATGTCTTTTTCATCTTATTACTTAAATCTAAACATTTATGTCCAGTTTTAAGCTGTTGGAGTTTTTGGGACACTTACACCTCCTCACATTCTGGGCATATTTCAATGTTACTTTTATCAATAAATTCTTTATCGCAAATGCTACAATTTGCGCGGCGTGTATCTACTAATTTTAAGGTATAAGATGAAAGCTCACCATGTGCATTATCTGATTCAAATTTAAAAACTAAACCACATCCCCCTGCACATTCTTTATTTTCGTCCAATTCCGCATCTGAATAATAATTTAAGGCATTACACAGCGGACAATAAGTATGCAATGTATTACACCACTCACAAGTTCCCACAATTATACCTTTATGTATACTATTTTCATGTTCAGGTGGAAATTCATTCGTTAATCTATGCTTACGCCAATTATGGATATAATTTCCCACACTTTCCCTATTACCATCACACACTTCACATAATTTAAATTGATTTAAATAATCTTTTTCATAAAAATCTTTAGTAAAATGGAAGCTTTCCAATAGTTCACCTCCTTCAATCTCAATATCATCGCTGTTATGAGAACCAATAGGATATTCCCAAAGGTTAAAAGTTATTTCAATAACATTACCGCATTCGCAATCAAAATCCTCAAGTTCCTGATAATGAATTTCAGATCCCATCTGTCTTTCATAACTTTCCCCTACTTTGAATTCTAAATCAAACCCAGATTTGTGAAAGCTATGAATTTCACCACATTGTTCACATTCAATTTTTAGATAGTTTCCCTTATTACTATTTGTATTAGCACGTTGGGAAATAAATTGAATAGCTTGTTCCGGAATTTTTGACTTTAGATACTTTCTAGAATTGTATAAAAACTGAGGTAAATTATACATCCAAAATTCAGTACCGGCATGGTCATACATTTCTTTTATTAATTCTTCGCGAGGAGCTTTAATCCGATTTTCATTTTTATCTTTTTCAAAATAGCACCAGTCTTCATCCTTTGTATTATCATTTGTAATAAAAATAATAGGCAATCTTTTATCTTTGGCATAATCCAATATCTGCTTCCAAATGATCAAATCACCGAAAATTTGGGTTCCTTTTTTTTCCTTATTGTAAAAGTCTCCGTATCCTGGTGGAATTCTATACTCGTACCGATGTTTTCCTTCTTTAGTTATCTCTATAATTTGTTCAAAAGAATAGTTGCTTCCAATCAAAAAATAGGTATTTATGGCTTCAAGAACATCGTCTTCAGTATTGGTACTTAAAATCTCCGTTTGAGAAGCATTAACTTGTAGCGTAATTTTATTTTTAAACTCTTCTATGTCTTTACTAAAATTTTCAATTTTGGTTTTAATTTCATTTAAATACACTTGATCTAAATGGGGATGTTTATCATCCTTTTTAGTTTTTTCCGAAATTTCGTGTACTTTTTTATTGATATGCTGATCAAAATTCGGTTTTAGATCTGCAATTAGTTTTTCAATAGATTCATATTGATCTTTATAAGCTTTGGATATAGTCTCTTCCTGATTCTTTAGAAATTCAAACTCTACATGGCCCGGTGTCCATAACCGCTCTTTCAAAAGTGCAAACGTCTGGTCATAAATATTTTGTCTCGTCTTTTTTGGAAGATAATAGAATTCTAGTAATGCAGAAGTATCAAAAACGAAAACAGCACTAGACCATAGTCGTTCCTGTTTATCATCATCTATTTTGAATAGTTTAATGTTATCTAAATTCATAAAATATCGTTTGGAAATGCTTTGGTTCTAAGCAATAAATCTAAATTACAATAATATTTCTTTCTTGAAGATATTATTTAGATAATTTTAACAATAAAAGAATACTGATTTCCAAAATATATGGACAATTTACAGGTTAACCGACTTACTGTCAACCAACTCAGGATTTACTTAAGTCTTGGTTCTTAATTGTCAGTTTTTAGGCATGAAAAAAATTTTCAGCTCCGGCGGGACTTGACGGATTCTTGGAAACTGGAGCTAAGGAAATCAATATCATCAAGAGAACTGGCTTCATATTATTACTTTAAAGATAGTTTACATAATTATAAATTCGACAATCTTTCGAATAATCTCTATTTAATTCTGTTTTATCTAATAAATCCTTCAACACAAATTTATCCACAGTATTAATTATTCCAGAACTTAAGCTTAACTTTATACTTCTAACCCTTCGATTAATGACAGAAGATAAAATAAATTTTAACAGTGCCTATGTTAGCCTCAACCTACTGGATGAATTGGATTATTGTCTAGGTGGATATGGAAAACCAAATTTCGAATTTCTTTTTAGCTTAAATACATTTGTAGAAACATTTATAGCATCCTCAAGTTTCTATACGTCCTTAGATGAATTAAACCATCTGAACTTAACGGCACCGGCCCTCTTTCCGAATGGCAGACCTATCTTGAACATGCTGGTAAAAGCTGGAGGACTTAAATTTGTGAATGGAGTTATCGATAAGGAAGGAAAAGTAATCTATATTGGGGATGCGGATGGTCTAACAAGGAAAGAAGCCCAACAGGAATTCATCCTCAAATATGGTACAGATATTACGAAAAAATATCTTTTAAAGAGTGAAATCAGTAATTCCATAACTGAAATTCCGTTAATAACTGCCAAACTTTCCGATGAACAGTTTATCGTTTCTGAGGTACATACACACTCTTCTGAACTTGTCTCGAATCTATTGAATGTTTCAAGGTTTTCAAGTATTCAAACAAGTTTGCCTATCTATCTTTATGAAGAGCAAATTACCTCACTTATAAAAACACCTTATTCAATTCAATCTTTAGAAAGGCTAGCCAAATTACATGAAGAGAATCTGGAAAGCTTATTAAATGATCTCAACTTTAAACATCTGCCTGTTCCTCCTTTTACTAACATACTGCTTAGCCAAGTTTCTTCTATTTCTGAGATCCCAGAAAAATTAATACAGTTACGATTTGACTTCCAAGAGTTGAGAGATAAATTTATTGAACTTGAAAATGATATCCATGGCTCGTCTAAACTAAAGGAACAACAAGCTGCTCATAGAAAATTTAATGAGTTTTGGATTACTTTTATGAAAAAATATACCGATCGAAGGCATCGTATTTTCTATGGCCTATTAGACTTGACTTCGGGCGTAAATACAGACAAAGCTGCAGACAAGTTAATTGAAGAGAACAATTTCTTAGACGCACTTAAAGATCTGAATTTTGGCAAACTTGGCGGAAATCTCCTCACAAGAGGATATAGTGAATTCAAGGAAAGAAGAATCATAAACAGATATAAAGGATTGACAAATATCTGGGAACTCTTCCAGTCAGGTAACGGTATTGAAGCACAGATTGAACACTTTGAACGTTTATTTGGAGTTAGGTTCAGTAATACAGAAATTAACAAAGTCAGCACTTTTATCAACCATAAATTGGGTAGTCTAAACAATAAAATAGCAAAATAATACTATTAATATGTCCTTCTTTTTTAAAAAGCGTGAATCTAGCGGTGTATTCATTTATGAAGACAACAAGTTTAAGGAATATCTTAAAGATGTAGGGGATGTATCAATTAATAACATAGCAATTGCATTGGGTTATCATCCAGATCAATTGTATTCCCCAACAATAAAAGAAAATAAGGAAAAGCTACTTTATGTCGGACTTGAAATGTTTACTCGAAATCCTGTTTTTATCATGACTCACCCAACAACGACATTTATTACTCAAAAAAGTATCAAACATGCAATAGGTGATTTCTCAGTAGCCAAAGAATTCGACCGTATTAGAATTAATGATGAATTAACCACAGGCATTGAAAACAAAAGTTTTCCGACTGAATTCCTGTCAAAAGTATTAAATATGAAAGACATTTCAGATAATGGGATGTTTTACTCTGAAAAAATTGACACCTACCTTTACTTTACTGGGGGGCTACTTACCGATTTTCATTTTGACAATGGGCTTTTCCCTTATGCCCAGCAGTTAAGTATAAATAATCCAACTGTCTTTAATAGAATTGCAGAACTAGCCTATAAATATTGGCCAGAAAATGATTTTCAGGCAAAAAAGGAAATTAATATCCAATGTGAAGCATGGGCTAATCTTCCTGGAGCTTATGGAAATGAATTCGTACCACTACATAGAACTGAAAATGGCGGATCAAATTTACACATGATACGTGTCTGTCATTACAACTACCCCATTGATATTGATCAATTCAAAGAAATTAACCATAAAAGATATCAAGAATTTGAGGATGAAAATGGTAATCAACAATTTATTAATGGCAATTTCAGATACACATTCGACAAGCTGACAGGATATTTAGATAAGACCTGCCTTAGCGAAAAATAATGTATTTTTTTGTAAAAACAGTTTATTCATTATTAATGACTAACCCAATACTGAAACCAGTCCTATAAGAAGGGTTTAACATTTCTTTTCTATATGCCGTAAAAAAATTACGGCATATAGAAAGTATTTAGTATTTTTGATCAAAATCTATAACAATGCTTGCAAAATTTAAAGTTTCCAATTTTAAAAGTTTTAATGAGGAAGTTACTTTTGATCTTACAGATACAAATGGATATACTTTTAACAAAGATTCCATTAAAAACGATATAGTAAATAGCGC
This sequence comes from Sphingobacterium sp. HSC-15S19, assembly GCF_050433745.1. Taxonomy (NCBI): domain Bacteria; kingdom Pseudomonadati; phylum Bacteroidota; class Sphingobacteriia; order Sphingobacteriales; family Sphingobacteriaceae; genus Sphingobacterium; species Sphingobacterium sp. HSC-15S19. The sequence continues at coordinate 12,182 of NZ_JBNPWQ010000061.1, read as the reverse complement.
ATTGGTCTACGGTCATAATGGTGTAGGTAAATCCAATCTTGGATTGGCCATTTTCGACATTATAGAGCATCTGACAGATGGTAAGAAAAATGACTCAGGCTACGAAGTTTATCTGAATGCCTATTCGAAAAAAAAATATGCCCAATTTTCATATGAATTCCTGATCGAAGGTGCGAAAGTAGAATACAGCTACCGAAAATTGGATTATTATACAATTCTCACAGAAAGCTTTTCCATTAATGGAAAAGAATTAGCGAGAATTGACAGAGAAAAAAATAATACAGCACAGTTTAACTTTAAGGGGGCCGAAACTCTTAAAACTGAAATCACCAATCCAGGCCTATCTATCATCAAGTATGTTAAAAACAATACCGAACTGGATAAGAATGAGGAAAATAAAGTATTCATGAGATTTTTCAGTTTTATTGAAGGCATGCTTTTCTTTCGTTCTTTGCCCAAGAATGAATACATGGGCAGCAATATCGCTACAAAAACAAATGCAATAGAAGATATTATAGAAAAAAACAATTTGCGAAATTTTGAGGAGTTTTTAAATAATGCTGGAATTGAATGTAAATTGAAGGAAATTGATGAAATCGAGAAGAAAACGATAGGATTCGATTTCGATGGCGTAGAAATCCCTTTTGTAAAAATTGCCTCACAAGGTACTCGGTCATTATTATTATTTTATTATTGGTTTCAACGCATAAAAGACAAAGAAAAAACCCTTGTATTTATAGACGAGTTTGATGCTTTTTACCACCACGATTTATCAGCAGTAATTGTTCGTGAATTAAAGAAAACTGGTGTTCAATTTATATTAACAACACACAATACTTCTATTATTACAAATGATTTATTGCGTCCAGACTGTTATTTTTTAATTAACAAACACAGTATTCGATCCCTCTCAAAATCTACTTCTAAGGAATTAAGAGAAGCACATAATATCGAAAAAATGTATAAAGCAGGAACTTTCGATGGCGAGTAATATATTGTTTGTATTTGAAGGTCAGAATGTAGAGGATCAAATTTACGACTCCTTTTCGCAGCATTTTCTTGATGCAAATGCAGTCATTACATGTGCATATTGTAATAATCTATATAACTTGTACAAAAGAATAGAGGAAGATGAGGATCTAGATACTTTTGCATTGTTAAAAGCAATGGCTATTAACAATGAACTTTCATCTTTGAATAGATCGGATTTTGCAGAAATTTATATGTTTTTCGATTATGATGGGCATGACAGGGTTGCAGATGATGAAAAAGTTCAAAAAATGTTGAACTTGTTTAACGAGGAGACAGAAAAAGGTAAGCTTTACTTAAGTTATCCAATGGTGGAAGCAATAAAACATTTTCCAAAATTGGAAGATTTCCCCACTTTAAAAGTTGAATGCAAAAAGAATATACGTTACAAAGTTCTAGTTAATAGTAACTGTACACCGCTACTCCAAAATGTAAAAATTTATGACCTAGAACTATGGAAATTGCTTTTCTCACAGCATTTGTCAAAAATGAATCTAATAGTCGAAAATAATTTTGAGTTACCAAAAAGATTAATATTTCAGGACGAAATATTTAAAAACCAATTTGAAAAATACATAAGCATTGATGAAACTGTTGCTGTATTAAGTGCATTCCCTTCATTTTTGCACGATTACTTTGGAAATGAAGCTTTCCTAGCGAAGATTAAAATATAACTTCTTAAAAATTAATTTACTATTCATAATTAGCTTCCACTAAAATTATCAATCTGTAATCCCAGTGAATCGATAAAATCTTACGGAAACCTTATTGAAGGTCTACCTGATTGATACTAATTACCATTATCCATATAGATTCTTTCAATAATTTTATGTTAAAATGATGGTAGAACTACCAGCTTTACCATCATTTTAACATAAATCAGCAGTGGTCTTATACGTCTATAGCTTTACAGTTGACCTCTTTTCAAAAAACTAGCTTTTAAAAGTAGATAATTCATAATGAATTACTAATTTTAAATAGAAGGAAAACAAATAAAAAGTTCATTTCAGTTTTATAACGATAATACAATATTAACCCACATCCATGGCAAACGAAATAAATATTGAAAATATACAACAACTCATTGATCTAGTTAATAATAATTATAATGATCACCCGCTAAAAAACATGGGAGTGTTGTTTGCAGCTGCTATGAATGACTGGCCAACACAAAATCAAACTAACATAAATGAATTCGTACAAGAGTTACAGAATTATTTTGGGACACCAATTACCAAAGACGTTATATTAAATAAGGTTACTAGTCTTTCTGATGAAGATGCCTGGCGGAAAGAATCGGCCGCTTCCCTATTAGAATTTTTTGATCTCGCTGAAACACAATATCAAGAAAAAAATCTCGAACAACTCATTGGAGCAATTATCAAACACTACCAAGAACCTCCAAAAATCACTGATTCGATCAATCTTGTTGAAAAGTTTGGAGTATATGACGAAAAGTTGGATTTATCAGGATACCAATATCCGAGTTTAGATCTTTTCCCGCCCCAATTACACCCTTTAATTGAAAAAATTAATAAACAGGCTGCTCAATATGAACTTCCGCTATTATTAAATGACGAAGAAAATCTTACTTTTCAGGAACTATATGAGCACCCAAATCTGCTATTAGCTGGTACGATTGCTTCTGGTAAAACGCAGTTTATCTACAATCAATTGGTAATGTGGTTGTATAAATTCCATCCAGCACAGTTGAAACTGGTCATATGTAAAAGCAAACCAATTGACTACACTGCTTTTGCCAAACTTGAAAAACATTTTATAGCTGCATTACCCGGTGATCAATCTCCTGTTATCGATCACAATAAGGCTCTTTCAACAATTAATGCATTACTCATTGAATGTGAGCAAAGACAAGAGTTATTTCAAAAAGCAGGTGTAAAATCAATTACAGATTATAATAATAAATTTGTCCATAGAACACTCGACCCATTACTAGGTCATCGTTATCTGCCTGACATCGTATTAATAATGGACGACCTGCAAACATTCTTAGAAGATGACACAATAAGGTCTTTGATCGTATTGACGCAAAAAAACTTGTATACAGGAATCTATCTATTGGCTGTAACAAGCCAAATAATGGCTAGAAATATTTCGCCACAGTTGCGCGCTAACTTTAGTTTCAGAATTGGTATGAAACTCATGTCCCAAAATGAATCTAAAAAGATATTGGACCGTATCGGTGCGGAAAAACTAACGTCCTCGGGACAGTTAGTCTACGAACGTGGTGAAAAACTCATGAAAGGCCATCAACCTTATTTGGATTACCTATACTTATCATCAATCTGTGAGTACATTGGAAGCCAGCGCGGGTATCCTTCTCCTTACCTCCTACCTGAATATCGCTTTGCCGAAAATATACCGGTGGTATTTGATCCAAAAGATAAGGATCAATTCTTTGAAGAAGCTGCTCGATTGATTGTGATGTACCAGCAAGGATCTACATCATTAATACAACGTAAATTAAAGCTTGGATACAACCGTTCTGGTCGCATAATAGACCAGCTAGAAGCTGCAGGAATAATTGGTCCATTTGAAGGAAGTAAACCGAGAGAAGTTTTATTTCCAGACGAATATGCGCTGGAACAATACTTAGAAAAACTTGCGACACATAATAACTTAGAATATACTCCTCCAAGTTTATACAATAATTCAAAAAAGATTTTAAATACACCCATCGAACCTGAATTGTCTATGAACAAAATTGACGATTTAAAGCGCGAGCCCATTTACCCTAAGAATAAACCAATTGTTTCTAAAAAAAATAAGGGTAAAGTATTCGTATTCCTCCTTATTGTAGTTGTTATACTTGCTTTTTTCTATTGGATGGGCAAACAGTAAACTCTGTTACGGTAAACCGTAAATATTACCAATTATAAGACGCTATTTTTGTTACAACAAATTATGTGTTAATAATGCGTAAACATTGCTTTTATAGAAAAACATTGATAAATTAGAAAATAGGATTATTAACCTTACTGACATAGTTTAAAAACCTCATTGCCAGTATAATTTCAGACATTCGGTATAAAAAGTTAATGGGAACCTTTTTTATAATTTTGATTTTTATTGTGATTGCTATAGCTGCCTCAAGTAAAAAAAATAAAAAGAATCAACAGCAGCAATATTATGCTCCGCCAAAGCCTCAAGAGCAGCCAACTGCAGCGGAAATGAAGAACGCAAACTTCTACTATAGTGAGGGTTGGCGTAAATATTTAATCAAGCACCATGGTAAGTATGAATTGTGGCCACCAAACTTTTTTGAAATTGCTGCCCTTGCTTTACGTAAACTTTCCATCAAGGAAAACTATGATCTTAAAATCCATTTTAATCATAGAGATGGATCTCAACTGCTTTACAACCTTACTTTAAGGCTATTAAGAAATCGTCAATACAATAGCGAGAATGTATGTAAAGCCTATAGGATAGTGATTGATACGATTCAAAAACTGCCTGTATCATCGCCAGCACCTCCCATTCCTAGATTTAGTGAAGAGAAGTCCGCTACTGCAATCTTACAAGATAACAAGAATGTTGTTATGAATAACGTGATATCAACAATCCAACCATTACCTAAACCACAAGCAATAAAAAGCGACGAGGAAACCGCTGATGATAAACCTTCCAAAGTAGAAACTCCCATTCAAATAGAAGATAGTAAAGCTGAAAAAGAGCAACAACGTGAGATTACGTCTATATTGGATTCTTTAAATGCGAAAAATATATCGGACGAAACACCCAATGATATTATTGACGTTACGGGTCATCAGGAAGAAATTATATCAACTCAAACCTATAATATAGATACTAGCACAATTACCTATTTTGAACCTTCTTTAAATATCGAAGAAGTATTAGCAAAATTGGATAGTTCTAATCTTTTTGCAGTTCCAGAGGAAAGGCCAAGCGCACAACCAATCCAACACAGCTATTCGGAAGGGTTTGAGAATAATTATAACTATGACGACTATTTACTCGGCAAGCGTTATAAAGATAAAATGGGACTCTCAAAAGCTCAAGTGAGTCTAATCAATAAGCTAAATGGAGTAAATAATGTTTTTCTAGAAGTTGAGGGATGCTGTATAGAGACGATTACCCTCTTTCTCAGTTGTGAAAAAAAATTAAGAGCTAACCTCACAAAAAAAGATTCTAACCTGAAAAAGGAAATCGAAAACCTTGTTGAAAGTGCGCGCAAAATCTCAAGAGTAACGAAGGAAGGTGCTTGGATGTTTGATAGTTATTATAATCAAAAATATGTAAATGACATAATCTCGCAGCAAGTGTATTACACAATATTCAAAAGAGCCGAGATTTTAGTAAGGGAAAATTGGGGACATAAACGAAAAGTATCTGGTGAATTTGCTCAAACTTTTACTGGTCTAAGCGATATTTTCGAGGATCGAGTAGGCTCTGCTGTGAATACGATTTTGGAAGGCCTAAAGTCCTCCATCAAAGATCCAGATCTAGCGACTGAGATCGAATTAAATAGGATGAATACAACGCGTTGGAAATCCAAATTTGATATTTTAAAGCATGATGTAAACCAAGAAAATATAGTCGAGTTTGGACAGAAAATCCATACGCTTTTTGAGCAGAATCAACTAAACCCTTCTGCGGAAAACATTTACTATGAAGCGTGTAAAATAGCATATACCATAGATAAAAATGAAGCCATAAGGCTTTACTTGCATTACCTGTACGCTGATCTCCAATCTGATAAAATTGACGACAAACAGCTCACAAAAACAATTCACAAGGCACTTTTTAAAAATGATCACCACGAACAGGCTTTTAACGAGATTATACAACAATTAAAAGAAGATCGCAATCTCGGTACAGCAATTGAAAAGGTAGATTCTATATATGCTCCAATCCGAAGAAAAATAGAATTGAATATCGAAGCAATCAAAACAGTTCAGGAACAGGATAAAAATACCGTTGAGCTCCTAAACAACTATCTTCAAGATGAGGAAGAAGTCGTAGAGAATGTACCAGTTGTAAATAGCAGCGAAGTTGAAAGCTCGAAGACGGAAGTAGAATCTACCGAGATTGAATCTGATCCCGACAACTTATTTGTTGACGAGATTGATCTCTCATTAGATCAACGCGAATTGATCGGTTTATTTACAGCAAATAGTTTTGAACTGACTCAAGAATACCTAGCGAATTTTTGTAAAACGAGAGGGTTAAGGTCTGGCCCTATGATCAACGATATTAACGAAATCTGTTATGAAATTTTAGATGATACGCTGATCGAAGAGCGTGACGAAGAATATTTGGACATGAATGAGGATTATTATAAAATGATTATTAAAGCATGAAACTAGCAGTAAAACCTAAAGAAGCCACCGCTATTATTAATTCATTACTTAGCGGTGTAGTGCCAAGAATCGGGGTACAACATATTACAGTAGGACGTTCGGATGAAGTGGATGCATTCATCAAAGCACTAGACGATGTAAAAAATGGCCATAGCATGGTTAAATTCTGGATAGGTGACTTTGGATCAGGAAAATCCTTTATGCTCCACCTGCTCAATACGGTAGCATTGAAACAGAAGTTTGTGGTGTCAACAGCAGACTTCACACCGGATAATCGCCTATATTCAAATGATGGGAAAGCGCTCGTGCTTTATACAGCTATCATGGATAATATTGCCATACAAACAAAACCAGAAGGTGGCGCTTTAGCAACGCTACTGGAAAAATGGATTGAACAGGTGGTCGCTACTACGGCAGTGGAAAATAACCTCTCTCTTGTCCAAATACGGGAAGAACAGTATTTGAACCTCGTAAAAAACAAAATTATGCAGTCAATCAATGAACTGACTGATGTTGGTGGATTTGACTTTGCGAGTGTAATCATGAAATATTACGAAGGATATATCAATGATGACGAGCTACTGAAAAGAAATGCATTAAGATGGTTAAAAGGCCAATATAAAACGAAGACTGAGGCTCGACAAGACCTTGGGGTCCGTGAAGTGATTAACGATTTGAACTTCTACGACATGCTCAAAAATTTCACAGCACTATTTGTCAGTATGGGTTACAGTGGTTTTATGCTCAATCTCGATGAAGCCATCAATCTTTATAAGATCTCGACATCGACGATGCGTGAAAAGAACTACGAAAAAATCCTGACGATTTATAACGATTGTTTCCAAGGTAAAGTAAGTAACTTGTTTATCAATATAGCAGGCACACGTGAATTTTTGGAGAATGAACGTCGTGGTTTATTTAGCTACCAAGCATTGAAATCAAGGTTAGAAACAAATAAGTTTGAGACCCTTCAAATTCGTGATTTCGCACAGCCTGTGATCCGATTAATGCCCATCGATCATAACGAGATATTTGTATTGCTTAAAAAACTCAAAGAAGTTTTTGAATTTCATTATAAATTGGAAATTGATATTTCCGATAACGAGATCCAAAATTTTATGGAGGAAATATATAACAAACCTGGTGCAAGTGAGTTTTTAACGCCGAGGGAAGTAATACGTGATTTCCTGAATATTTTGAGTATCCTACGTCAAAATCCGCAACTGGATAAAGCCGCGCTGTTCAGCGATATTCAGATCAAAGATGAACGCCCAGTTGATGTATTATTAGACAGTATAGAAGAACTATAATATGGCATTTGAACTGCTCTCTGAACCGATTAGACGTTATGTAAAAGATAAGCGTTGGGAAAGTCTTAGACCAATACAAGCTGCTGCTATCGAAAAAATCATGAAAAGCGATAGCAATGTCATATTGGCAAGTAGAACGGCCTCTGGTAAAACGGAGGCAGCCTTCCTCCCTATCCTATCTAAAATAAGTGCGCGGAGCAAGAGCGTTCAAGTCCTTTACATTTCTCCGTTGATCGCATTGATCAACGATCAATTTGTGCGTGTAGAGGATCTGTGTAGTTATCTAGATATTAAGGTAACAAAATGGCACGGCGAAGCGAATCGAACGGCGAAAGAGCATCTGATTAAAGAGCCGAACGGTGTCGTATTGATTACTCCAGAGTCTTTAGAAGCGATGTTAGTCAATAAACCTCAAAACGTTAGCATATTATTTAACGATCTGAAATACATAGTTATTGATGAGATTCATTCGTTTATAGGTACAGACAGAGGGATTCAGTTGAAATCGATATTGCACCGAATTCAAAAGTCCGCTAAGGTGACACCTGCTATCGTCGGTTTATCAGCGACTTTGGGCGATTTCGAAGAAGCCAAACGTATGACCGGTCGGCCAGATGCTACGGTTGTACTACGGGACCGGACCGCTAAAAGCATGGTTACGTCTTTCCGTTATTTTGAGAGCGGGGCAAATCAACTATCTTTGGAATTGCTAAAAGATCTTTACAAAGAAACCTACAACAGTAAAGTTTTGGTATTTCCAAATAGCCGTGGACGGGCCGAAGAAGTAGCCGTCAAACTAAAAAGGATTGCTGAAAAAGTAAATGGACATACGTCATATTACTCTCATCATTCATCAGTCGATCGTGAGCTTAGGGAATGGATTGAACATTTTGCCAAAACAAATAAATATCACCCATTTGTGATTTCCTGTACCTCAACGCTAGAGCTTGGTATCGATATTGGTAGCGTAGAAAAAGTAGTTCAGATCGATGCTACGCATTCTATTGCCTCCCTTATACAGCGAGTAGGTAGAAGTGGGCGGAAGGATGGACAAGCAAGTTCTTTGTTGTTATATGCAACTGGAAAATGGAGCCTGTTACAATCATTAGCCTGCTGGGAACTTTATAAACAGGAATTCATCGAACCGCCATTCGTAGCTTTAAAACCCTTTGATTTATTTGCACATCAACTATTGGCAGTAGTCAAGCAATATAGCGGCTTACCCATATCGATTTTAAAAACCGAGCTCGAGCAAAACTTTGCATTTAAGGATATTACGTCCGAAGAGTTTGATGATATTTTAAGCCATCTGATCGAAACCGATATGCTCGAACAGTTAGGTAAAGAGGTCATCATAGGACTCGAAGGCGAGCGAATTGTCAATTCGCGAGATTTCTATTCTGTATTTGCAACTGAAATACATTTTAAAGTACTACATGATGGCAAATCTATTGGAGATCTACCCTCCTCCTCTCCGATCATGATCGAAGACAACATTTTGTTGGCCGCAAAGATCTGGAAAGTGGTTGATATAGACTTTAGAAGCAGGAAAATATTTGTAAAACCTACGAACGATGGCAAGCCTCCGATCTTTGGTGGTGAGCCCGGCAATACACATCCATTAGTGAGGCAAAAAATGCTCGAATTGCTGATGACTTCATCCATACATCCTGAGCTTGATGAGCAATGCTGTGCGGTATTGGATGATATGCGGCAGGTGTTTAAAGATATTCTCATTGAGAGTTTGGAAGATGACCGTCCGCTGTTTGTCGGAGAAAATTCCTATAAATTTTATACCTTCCAGGGGTCAAAGATATTTGATACCTTAAAATTTATTTTATCAGCTGCAGGCTTAGAATTCCGGCATCAAGACGCATCAGCATCTATTGAAATAGATAAAGAGCAAGGATTTGAATGGTCTGCACCAAAGCTGCTTGCCGTATTTCAGGATTTGGATCAACATTTAGCATTTCGGATTGATACCAATCCTGCTATATTAAGTTTTGCAAAATGGGCTATACTACTTCCAAAAGATAAACAGATAGAGCTTTTAAAAAGTCGAAGATATGACTTCGATGGGGCATTGAAATTTATAAATTCTGTTCGATGGATGTATGCTAATACTGATGATGTCGATATCGCAAACTTTGCTTTAGACGCATAAATTAAAGCTTGACTGTTATGATTATTTCGCACGTTATTCTTGTAGAGATTGATACTGATAGCTCGACTATAGCTTTAAAAATCAAAGACCTTAAAAGTGTAAAATTTGATTATTATTGTAACGCAAAGTATAATAAAAGTTTTGCAGTCTGCACAAACAGCAAACATTTAGCGTTAAGCATAAAATCTGGCATTGAGGCCTTGATTTTAGATGATATAATTAACGACTTCAACGGAGCCATTTATAATATATCGGCTCTAAGCAAATTAGTTCGAGGATGTAATTTTTATAAGTCCGAGATTCCGAGTATTGAAATCATAAAGAATATAAAGACCCTAGAAAAAGTTGATATACCTCAAATTGATACCTACGAAGGCATAATGGAATTTTATGATAATTGCAATCTAGTAATTGCTCAAATCGACGAGTTGTTAAATAATGGTGCTGAATTTTCTAAAAATAACCGAAAAGAACGACCATCTATTATTCACAATCGAAACTTACCTATTTTGGATCAATTGAATTTCGATTGGGTATATAATAAAGACAACGATATCGTTTTTGATAATATTGGTCTTGCAAGATGGAGACGTGAAGGGCGATTCCCAGAGCATAGACGACTTATAGAGATAAAGTATTTTAGGTAGATCGGTAAATTCAACGTATCAAAATTAGAATGACTTACATGTTTTAAAGAGAGTGTCAAGCGCGCTCAAAATTTCGTCTAAATAAAGAGTTTCACTACAGAATACGACTGAATTATTAAATGAATTGTACCCTCTAAGAGTATTTAAAGCGGGCATACCGAAATGATGATTCCTTAAAGATGGATTCATCGCCAAATCGATATATGAACCCTGTGAACTATTTTCAAACTATTCTTTAATACGTTCATCATAATGTCGAAATGATTACGGAATTTCCTGCTAGAAAGAGGATTATTATTCTCAACTCCTAGCAATTCTCTAAGCTTTTGTCCACGAATTTTGTATTTTTGACTTGGCCATAGAATTTTGGAAACATTTCCTGCTGCAACAAGAATTGATTGAATCGAATACCAAGTTTCGTTGTTATCAAAATTATCGTGCGTTGGCGTAATGTCTTGTCTTGTAATAATTGTATTCCCACCTGAAATTCTCAATCTTGTGCCTTGCATCTTCAAGTGACAGAAACCAATTTAATGACAAACATTCGTCTCTGAATTTGCCATTGAAAGACTCAACATATAGGTTGTAAGTAGGTTTTCCGGGTCTGGAGAAATCCAGTCTTGCCTGATTTTCGTAAGCCCACCTATCTACATCTTTTGATATAAACTCACTGCCATTATCACACTGAATTCTTTCAGGGAAACATCCTTCCATCAGGCAGGCTTTGGTCAGTTCATTTACTACATCGGCACCTTTTAAAGACTTTCCCACCAGTAGTCCGTGGCAGATTTTACTACAATTATCCACTATAGCTAAGATGCGAAAACGTTCGCCGTTAAACAACGCATCCTGTAAGAAATCCATGCTCCATACCCGGTTTATAGCTGTAGTTGCAGTCGGTCTAACCGATGAGCAGCACTACGGCGTCGTTTTGGCCGCTTGGCACGTAGGTTTAGTCCGCAAGCCTTATAAATACAGTAAACACGTTTATGGTTATCGGTAAAACCTTCCCGTCGAAGCAGAACAAATATACGTCCGAAGCCATAACGGATACGTGAGTGGGCTATTTCATTCATCCGCATTTTTAGCAAACTATCTTGCCGATGTCGGTAATGGATATAATAGTACATCGACCTGGCAAGGCATACACATCGACAGGCCCGTTGGGTTGATATCCGATAATTGCTAACCATCCAATAGGCCATTTCTTTTTTGTAAGCCGGTTTCACAACTTTTTTTCATCATATCCTGTAGCATCTGTTTGTCCAAACTTAAATCAGCGACCACCTTTTTTAGCTGGGCGTTCTCCTCTTCCAGCTGCCGCAATTTGCGCAACTCTGGAATGCCCAGACCGCCGTATTTTCTCTTTCAATTGAAAAATGTTGCCTGGGAGACTCCCATTTGCCGACATGTCTATTCCACACGGGTACCGGTCTCGGACTGACGTAGCCCGAAGGCGATCTGTGCCTGGGTAAACTTTGATATATTCATCGTTTTTCCTCCTATTTAAAATTAGTAATTCACACCCGAATTCTCTACTTTTAAAATGTACTGTTTTATGGGAAGAGGTCATATGACATTAAAAATATTTACACTCACTTGCGTCCTAAACGTTTAAAAAGTGGCGGCGTTTGGATATAGCAAAGTTGCTATATTTAAATTGCAAAATTATAACACACCACCATGATAA
>NZ_JBNPWQ010000060.1:0-17259 GCF_050433745.1 Sphingobacterium sp. HSC-15S19 | reverse complement strand
ATAGCATACTTTTGGACTGGATTGTGTATTTATTAGTGCCGAAAATGCTGCACTCCAACTTACCAATTATGCTGCATTCTTATTTACCATTTACATCCTCCCGAAAAAATACAAACGCAAATTCCCCTTGAAGATTATCGACCTGCAAATCGAATTCCATGCTGAATTCCTGACTTATATTAATATCAGTCTTTTGCACCTTAGTGTAATGCTTTAATTGCCCCTGTTCTAGCTTGTTCGTCCCTGCCACATCAGCAAGCCCAACCATCCAAGTACCTATTGTGCCCACTGGCATCAATAAACGAAAACGCAAATAGAGTGTACAATTGATGTATTTATCTCTTGGTCGCAATGTTGGCATTGACAATTGTGTTACTCCGCCCCCACCGCTAGATTCCCAAAGCTTAAAATTTGTCTTTGTCGAAGTAATCCAAAAATCATCAACACTCGAATTAATTTGACTTGCAACACCGTTAATCGTCTGCAAATTAAGATTATTACCTGACTGTGCAGGTGTAGACATAAGTATTTTTGTAATTATACCTTCTTCGCTACGTGTAAAGTTTTCAAAATTATTGGGAATGAATATTTTATTGATAATGCTTTCAATTTTTGACAAATCGACCGTATTATTATTCAATAGCGTGTTATCTTCCTTTTTTTGAGTGTAAACTTGTTTAGTATCATCGAATCTAAACCCCTTAAAAATAGCATTTAAATAGCTTTTCAAATAAAATGCAGGTCTAAAATTGTTAAATTCAAAATTATTGTCATAAGGGTCAAAATTACCTGTTCGATAGTCAATTCCGTAATCTAGCATCGGGAAAATATACGGTGATGTTGTACTCGTCCAAGTCGGAGTTATATAAGTGTAGTTATAAAGCGTGGTTTGGGATAAGCTATCTAATTCATGCAGATAACGGTCTTTTATATTCAACATCAAGCTAACAACCTCACCTGTTATTACTGCATTGTATTCGGTCTTATTGAAGTCTAGTATTTGCAATTTACCTTTCAACAGTTGGGTATTATCTTCGAACAATTGGCAATTGACAAATTGATTAGGGGTAAAGTTATGCCCTAATTGTTGTGTGTATTGCGGTGACGAAAATGTTGAAATATCGTATAGATTTCCCAATGCGATGTTATTGTTTTTTGTTCGCAATAACTTAATGTCGTATGTTATCGTATCATTTCGCTTTGTTATGTCTTGAAGGTTTTCAAGTGCAAAAATAGTTGAAGTGTTGAACGTATCAATGTCAAGCTCAAAAACTTCGCTATCGTCGTCCGACATTATATATAGATTGTACTTTTTAGCCATTATATTTTTCTGATAAATATTGGCTTTGGTAACATGGTCGGCTATTGATGAAATACTAAAATAATTAGTATTTTTATCGAATGGATACTTTAGAATTTACTTATAAGAATAAGTCATACAACGTAATGGTTGAGGTTGTAGATGAAGGGAAAACTGTAATCGATTATATCGTATTCGGCAAGAATAATGCAAAATTCCTTTTTCAACAACAATATCATCTTTGGCGGTTGGTTGAGGGTAAATTGAATAAGGAATTGGAAATAGTAATTATTGATGCTTTAATACATAAATACGAATCAAAAATGGTTTGTCTTGCCTATCATGGTGATAAACGAGAAGTAATTACAGTGTCAGACCTTAATTATACAGGCCAAAAGTACGCCTATAGTTTTATGGCTAATAATAGTGATATGGGTAGCCTATATTATTGTGAAAATCAAGGTTGGGTAAATAACTTAACGCTCAAATTTTCAGCTCAATGGTTCACGGCTGCTGACTTGCATATTGTCATTGAAATGCTTGAAAATAACCAAATTCTGTGGGTAAAGCCCTTTAACAAAAAAACACCCTAGCGGAGGGGATAGCTAGAGTGTAATTACCTATGATTTGAAAAACATATTAATAACAATCAGAAATTGATAATGTTTTTATAACAAAAAACCCCTTACACATCCACATGTAAGGGGCATCCATTAATAAACTAAATTATGAGAAACATTAAATTCCCTTTTTATATATTAAATATACAAAAAAATAAATAATAAAAAACCCCTCGCATCCCGAAATATACGAAGGGCTAAAACTTTATTTTTATGAAAGAGTATGAATTTACAAATTATATTTCATAATTAGACCAATCAATTGAATCTTTTATTGTCCAGTACTCACATAATGTATCATTTATATGCTTTATTATTGAATTATAAAATCCTTTTATCTCTTCAACCGTTTCAAATTCATGATAAACAGGGTTCAATACCTCGCCTAATTTGATTCTTATCGGGAAAATATCATCATTCAACATCGCATAATCATATATCATCTTGTAATTCTGCTGATTTTCAAGCGATAACCATACGGTTTCATCGTTAAATTTCAGTCCTGATTGAATAAAATCATTGCACATCTTATTATAATGCGCAATAACGTATTCTTTTATTTCATCTTCTGTTGGTTTATGGTCAAATTCTTCTTCCATATATTCAATTATACCATCTTCGTTAGGGTCAAGTTTCACCCTTACCTTCCATAATTGGTGGTAAGGGTTCACTTGCTCTATTAATGGCGTATATTCTGTACCTTGTATTTTTCTCATTTTTAAGCTATTTCATTTGCGTTGATGAATGTTGTGACATTCTCTGTTATAATGATGTTGCCACCTTTAAACATTAATCTTGTAGTAACAGTGCTGATATTCTGTGTTGAGTTGTATATACCAACAAGTGCTGTGATACCTGCATCCACTCTACTCTGCCCACTTTGTCCACCACGGTTGAATACACTACCTACTGTGTTACCTGTACCGACATTAATTGTATCACAATAATGAGTACTGTCGGTTGCTCCTGTTGTACTTCCACATGGGTAAATATCCATATACTTGCCAAAGTGTACACCTTGCATATAGTTACCATTTTGCGCCCTGTAGCCTTGCAAGTAGCGTGTTACTTTATCGCTATTTTCAACTGCAACAGTATAGTTACCTGCCGTGATTATGCCTGAAATCCATTCATTCACTCCACCATAAAGGTCTTCATAACCCATACAATTAATTTCATTATTCACAATCTTAGATGTTGTACCATCACTATTTTTTACTGAAAAAACGCAATACTCTAAGTTACCGCTTGCTGTATTAACCGCTGAATCATTCATTCCGAATCGAATCGTTGAACCTGTACCGCTACGTGTAAAGGAGTTTTGACCATATCCGCATTGCAATTGACTATTACGATTTCCATATTTTGCGTAAAACAAATTGGTTATGTTTTTCATCTCTTCGTAATCAGGTAATTGTAATTTTCTACCTAAATCCCCAACATAATTAGTATATGTTTCAAAAGTCAAATTACTAACAACTTGCTTCATTGAAGGGAATGATTTTAATATAGTTTCACCCTGTGCATCAATAAAATAACTAACATCAAAAGCACTGACTAATGCTTCTTTATGCTCTATCCAATCGGGTTCAACATCGTAAATACTTGTAGAATCAGTTAACACAACTTTGTCAAATGTGTCTGTCGTTGTAAATGTAATAAATACCCATTTCGCATTCGTTGGAATATCCATGACATAATACATACCGTTTGTGAACATCACATTTAATCCACTTATTTTTAACCCTGTACCTAAGACTTGGCTGGTTAACTCTGCTCCTGTTGCAACAATTGCACTGATAATTGTATCGCTTGTTATAGCAGGAAAACGAATTTGTTTGTAACCTTCAACATTCATCCCATACACAAAATAACCGCTTTGAGGATTTAAAAAGTCATTTAATGTACTGTATTGAGTAGTATTATAAAGCCTAGTATTTTCTCTGTATGATACAGCAATTGGTGCATTTTCCCTACCTGCAACAGTTGTAAATGTTTCTTTTAGTAATATCAACGTCTTTCCATCGTATTTTTTTGGCTTTTCAGCATTTGAAGAATAACAAGCGTAATTTGCATTGTTTTTATAATCGTTCACGCCCTTATACCAATAATGTGGTTCATATACATACACGTCACCATGCGCCCCTGTCTGATAAGCTGTTGCATCCTGCTTGTTTTTAAAGAGTCTGGAATCATTGTTATCTAGTGGAGTAATTAGCATATTACCTAATGATGTCTGTTTACCTAAGCATCTGAAACGCTTATCTAAAATCTTGGTGACGTGACCATTGGCAATGTATTCTGTCCCTGTACTGTAACCTGTATTATTATCAATATTGGTGATATTTTTTGGGTCAGCAACGTTGGTATTGAATTTCACAACTGACATATTCGGTTGAGATATTGACAACTCAGGAAAATGTTCAACCAATTGGTTATATAGCGAATCGCTTACGAATTTTGTCAACTGATAAGTACCAACTAAGCTACATGTAGTTGTTAATGTTCCATTTTCAGTTACCCCACCCACATTCATAAATTGCAATAACCAATCCGCTGTACCTGTTTTTTTAATGCCTGTTGCACGAAGATTTTTAACCGTTGTTGACATCGTGTTATACAATGTTTCCCAGTTGATTAATGGGCAATTATCATATATCAAAGTCTCAACATTCACCCCATCAGGAAACGCAATATTTGAATTTGAAATCTTGTTGAAATTTGTCAATTTCAAAGTCTTCAAATTCTTTGGCAATGTTAACTTAGCTATTGGTGAACCGTTAGGTAAAGCTATTGATGTCAATGTATTACATCCAAGTGCATTCAACTCTTCAAGCCTATTACAAGCTGATAAATCAATTGAAGGTATCAAGGAATAATTACGCATGTCAAGGAATTTAAGCATTGGCATCTTATCCGCAATTACCAATTCAGTTAATGAATACGTTTTACCACTAGCACCACCTAATATAAGTGACTCCAATACAGGCAAATTAGGTAAATTCAAATCTGTAAAGCCACCCCATTCTGACATATTAAGCTTTGACATAAATACGCCGCCATACAGGTGGAAAATAGTACCTATGTTAGCTGTCTGCGGATAACTGTACGCCCATTCAACATTTTTCAGCACTTTGGTATGTGTCATAATTGTTGATTCCCTACGTACTTGGAAATAGAAATCCCTGTTTGCTGTTGCTTTGATTGTTGCACCTGCGTTACTGTAGCCTTTCCAAGCAATATCGGTCAGGGTAAATTGTCCTGTACTGTATTTAGCATCGAAAAGATTTAGACGATTAGTCAACCACCAATGACGGTGCGATTTACGGCTACCTTGGGATGCTTCCAAATAAGAATATTTCAAATTAGTTACAACACCACCGACATTAACGTCAACACCCAATGTTTTTGGTTTCACATACTTGTATTGCGCATCGATATTGTAGACACGTTCAACATATTTATCAGACTGTTCTTTATCAAACATATTGAAAATATAGTCATTAGTCATCTTGGTTCTGATACGTTGATATGCTTCTTGAAGCTCTGTTTGAAATTCCGTTCTAAGATTCTTCCACAATACAGAATTGTGACCTGCAAAGGCATATACAGTATTACCACCAATTGATAATTCAGGGTCGGTCGAATCTTCATCAATATCGAATCCATATTTTAAACGGCCGTCATTACGCACACCAAGTATGGTATCATTATCATAGAAAATAAAATAACCTAACATTTTATCCTTTGCTGTGTCGTACCAAAAAGCAAGCATTTGGTTCTTTACTCTTTGGTCAACTGCTCCCATCAAATCAGTGAATACATAATAGTCACATAAATAACTTACATCAGCATAGTCTTTTAATTCAGCTTTGAATTTACTTGTATTGGTTTGAGTCGATTTAACCCATTTTACAAAGCGTTCTAAATAATAAGGCTTCTTTGTACCATCAGCGTAGGTATCTTGGTTGTCAGGGAAACGAGCTTCAAAAACACGTGTCCAATTCGGTATTTGCTTACCATCAACATCAACCATTGCATTGAAATCGTCATCCAAATAGCTTCCCATTGGATAATCATTATTTAGGAATTCCCAACATTCTGTAGGGTTTTTACCGCCAAATTTTGTCTGTATCCAATTTGTAGGCGTTACACCATCAGCTTCAACGTGGTAATTAGGAATGTTAAGGAAACCAAAAACATCTTCTGTACCCTTATCGTTATTCATGTTGTATTTACCCAAAAATTTAGGGACGTCATTAACAGTCGCTCTATAGAATAAATAACATGGCTCACCGTCAACTGTGGTACGTACATCGTATTTATAATCATTTGGCACTGCTTTTTGTGGTGGTGTCTTTTCCCCGATAGAGGTCAAAGTGTTATGTACAAGTCTTGCCATACCTGTATTGTGCGAGCTTGAAGATTCTGCAAAATCAGCTTTTAAACACCACAAATTAACTGGAGCAGGCACTTTACCTGAATCAGATTTAACTTTAAATGAGAATAATGCTTTATCCTGTAATACCCCTCCGTTTCCTTGAGCATCGCAACCTAAGTAAAATTCACCATCAACTTTTTGTGAATTCTTTAGTGTGATTTTGTAATTCTTAATTGGGTATGCAAGCGAGCTGGTACCTTGTAGTTGGATAGAGCCACCTATCAATTTGAAATTTAATTGTGGTTCAGACTTCTTTATATGTAAAATCTCGGTAACATTGTACTTGGTTTTTTTGTTATTATTGACCGCTGCTTGCAACACTGTTGGAACTCCGTTAGCTTCAACCCCTGTGATAATGACATATCTCATATCTTTGGCGATTGAATCAACTGTAATATCTCCATTGTTGTCAATTATCGCATTCGCATTGTATTTGTCAACAATTTCTGTTACACTATCTAAATCAACAATTGATAAATCCAAAACCTCGCTATCATTCAAATAACGGTTATACAATCTAGTGTTGTATATATCCAATGATGCACCATTGGCACCAAAAATTAATGTTGTTGGTGTAGCTTGGTATATTGAATCTGTATTTGCTTTTTGTACTGCTCCTGATAATATACCATTAATGTATAAGTACAACATTGAATCATTTAGCTTTTCATGGTCGGATGAATCATTATTACTTAATGGATAAGATACAAAAGCCACATTATATACTTCACCGCTAGCTAACTTCATCGATACCGTTGCTTTACCTTTGGTTACCATTTTAGCTTCATTCGTGGTTATCACAAAACCTGTACCTTCACTGTCAACACATTTAATTACTTGTGCATCATCATTGGTTACTTCTGATACTTTGAATTTCACTTGATAAGTAAAGGAGTTATTAACGATTGAATTGCTCGCTGATAACACATTGTAATTAACTGTGGCTCTACCATCATCCGATAAGCGCAAAGCGTTGTTCATCCACCCGTCACCACCAAATTTTACGTTGGTTAATGTCGCTGTAACGTTATTGACTGTACTATTCCAGACTCCTTTATTTACATCGTTATTTGATTTACCGCTTGCAGTAAATTTGAACGCTAAATTGTCGGTTGGCTCTTGAAGATTAACATTGGATGATTGAATATCAATGTCGAAATTATATGTTTTCGAGCCTGTAACGATACGGCCTGAAAACTCCCCACTTGTTAATGTCTTATATACTGTCTTTTGTTGACTGAATCCAACGTTAGCACTTGCAATTACATTGCTATCAATATATACATTGACTAATTTTGTAGGCTTTAAAGGGTCAAATACAGCATAATTAATAGTAAATTCCTCAAATTGTTTCGCAACAATAACAGGTTTTTGACCTGCTTCGATGATTCTACCATCAACATAGGTATATTTTGAAGCAATGACAGGTGTATTGTTGTTCGCTTCACGAATAATCAAATCATAATAAATCGAATTTGATAAAATAGTAGAGCTTACAACGTCCAATTCCGCAACAATTTGAACTGATATATTGCCGTGGCTATATGATGTAGTAGGAATTTGCACCGTACCTGTTGCAGTACTCTGTGTTATTGTTCTTGTTTCGTATAATGAGCTGTTGACATAAGTTTTTAATGTCTTATTTCCTGCTCCTTGCAATGAAAATGGAACATAAATAGGTGTACCTTTATCAAAAGTCTGTGCATAATCTAATGAGGAATTCAACACCAAGTTAACCACTAATATTGTGTATGTAATTGTAGCTACCTGCACTCTATCACCCGTGTTTACTTCTGCACGAATACGAATTAAGTTGTTACCCAATTGCAATAATTCTGTACAGTCAATATTGTTTATTGTACCTGCATTTACTACTGATTCCCTTGTCACACTATTTGCCCCTGCTGTAACTGTCGCAACGATTGTTGCAGGGTTACCCGTACTTTCGTTGGTAGTTGTGTCTAGATGGTCATATTGATACTGTAGAATAACTTCATCACCTTTTTTGATAGTGGAGTTTTGCGACAATTTTGTCAACACGATTTTAGTTGTGGTTACTTCACCACTACCACCGCCACCGCTAAATTCCTCGGTTGTCGACAATATATCACCATTCTCATTTAATAATGAAATTGAATATACTTTATCATCCCCATCACCAATGGTTGACAATGATAATTGAGTACCGTATTTACTATCTAATTCGTTAAAAGCACTTGCAACAGCACTAGAGCTAACAGGGTCTGTACTTGCAGGATTGATTGTTTGTTCTACATTTTGCACTACTTGAATATTAACGTTACCGTTAACATCAGGCTCTACAGATGAATTATTTAATGAAATGCTTTGTACTGGTGCATCAGGAATTTGTATCGATACTTTACCGTTTGCATCAGGTGCAACATTTTCACCGTTGACATCAATACTTTGAATTGGTGCAGATGGGATTGTAATTGCTACATTTCCATCATTATCAGGTGCAACATCATTACCATTAACGGACACACTTTGTACAGGTGCCAATGGTACAATAACTTCTTTATATTCCCCTTTTTCATTGAGGAATTTATTTCCGTCACCTGTAGCTTCAACTTTGATTTTAGAAACTTTATCTTTTTCAGTTGTTGTATAATCGTTGCTTGAAAGTCCTTTCCCTGCGACCTTATCAACCTTGGTATTAAGTCCTGAATTGATTGTAGCATCCAATTGTGTTTTACTTGGTAAGCCTTGAAGCTTGGTTATTTCAGTATCAAGCACTAAGCTTTTGTTATTCTCTTTATCGACTTTGTTCTTTGTGATTTCTCCTACCTCGATGAAATAAGGGTCACCACTAACAGCATCAGCACCCAATATTTTATCGTTTGCATTTACTTGTGTTTTTTTCGTGAAATCTTTAGGAAACTGTTTTTTATTCGCCATTTTTTTTAACTTCTTTCAGATAAATATTGGCTTTGTCTATATCTGTAATGGGAATATATAGATAGATGGGGTATTATTTTTTAATCTACAAATAATCGATTATAGAATGAATATTTGACTTCATTAGATGCCATAGGATGCAATAACTTTTAGCATTAATATCAATAGTTCAAAACCACTTATAATGTATTACAGGGGCTTATATGGCTTAAAATCTTTGTTATTTTTTAATTCACAAAAAAAGCCCCAATTAAGGGGCTAAAAGTAGTATGTAAAAAAAGAATTAGTATTTTAATGTTACGCTATTCAGCCAATTATCGATGACAAAATCACCACTATTAACGGCTAAATATAATGCTGAATCAGGGTTATTGTTCAAATCAATATCATTGGCATTGATAACCGTTTCTAGTTTTTGGATTGAGAAGGGTGCAGAATACTGTAGGTCTAACCGATTCCGTTTAAATCCGTTCACATGCTGTTGCAGTACCTTATATGTTTTGTTGTCAACGGTAACTTCTACCAAAAAATCATCTACACCCACATATACCTTATTTGCTGTTATTATCTCTTTAGCTAGATTGCTTTCGTAATCATCTAAATAATTAGACGATGCAGTATAACTATATGTGTTGTTATTGCTTATTACATCTTTATTGCTGAAGAATTTACCATCCTGTGAATACGTGTTATTCCTGCTGATTGGTCGATTGATATAAGTCTTTGCTGTGGTCAATGTCTCAATACTGTTGTTGACAATAATCGAATCCCATCCACCAAGCACATTTTTAAAGATGATATTTCGCTCCCTCAATTGACAAGATTCTGTCATAGTATATATTCGGCTCTCGCTGACTTCATTGTCCGACGCATCCAATATAACCACCTTATATGTATGGGTAATATTTACCTCATCATTGTTTTTGATTAATGGATGGGATAGTATTGCCAAAGGTGATACATTGAGACTGATTACATTTTCCGATGCTTGCCGTGTTATTGGTATCGATACATCAAGCAATAAATCGTTATCGCTATCGTAAAGACTTACTTTAAGCTTCTGTCCGTGTCGATTTAAATCAAAGATTTTTAAAAACTCCTTTTGCTGTGTAGTTATATTCTTTACCTGTTGTTGGTTGGTCAAGAATTTTGCTTTGGGGTCTGTATTGCTTGGACCTTTGTACGGTTGAATGTTGTATTTATTACTATCATAACCAAAGAAGTCTATAACATTTTCTTCACTTTCAAAAAAATAGTTGCTGTATTCATTCGTTACATCTCCTGCTGTTATGTTACCTGTTGCAGGGTCAAGTATATATTCCTGTATACTTACATTGTATTCGGGTAGATAACTTAAGGTAATCACCTCATTACTGTTATTCAATATCGATTCCGCTAAGTTCTTCAGAACGTTAGAGACATCCACCGATAGGACATTAGTCAATGGCTTTTGAAATACTTTTTTCTTTGCTATAATATCGGTGCTTTGTGCCTTAGTCATCGTTAAAACACAATAGATTAGGTTATTGTTATCGCTGGAAAACATCCAAGTGTTTAGATTCCCATTAGGGGAAATTGTATGTGGTTTCTTTATTATTGTTATTGGCATTATTATTTCTTTTTTTGGACATTATCACCGTATTTATTGAATATGCGGAATTTGATTTGGTCACCTAAATTCTGTTGAATGCGTGTATTAAGTTCATTCTTCAACCAATCTACATTCGAATCCCAATAGCCTTTGCCTTGAAATCCCTTTTTGTAAATATGGCTTCTTATAGCGTATGCTAATTGTGTTTTCTTTTCATCGTCGGTCATATCGTCAAATGCACTATCTTTAAAAAATTTTCCATTATTGGCAGATATTAGTTGTCTGTTTTCTATCCATTCGAGAATTGGTGCAACAGGTGGCTTATATTGTCCGTAACTGTGTACACTACCATTATTTTGTTCGGTACCATTGACACCCCTACTTTGATATATAATATGTTGAAGCCCTAATATTTCAACCTCATTCATATTGTTGACTTTGATTGAAAGCTCTTCAATACTACCTGTAACTAGAAAATCATTGATACTATTAATTTCCGTTTTAACACGTTCTATAAACTCCGCAACAATCTGCTCCAACACATTCATATTAAATGAAAACGCCCCTTTATCTTCTCCGACTGTTGCAACAAGGTTATCTATTAAGATGTTGAATTGTGCCTTTTTACTTGCTTGCTTTAGACTCTTTGCCATAGTTATTTCTTTAGAATATTTACTTTGTCTTTGAGCAATGAGCTATATACAAATACATCAACTGCATACATTTTCATCCCTTCAAGCATCGTTATAAATAGGTATTCGGATACGTTATGAAGCAATTCAAAGTACCCCCATCTTTTATAAAATTCCTTCTTCAAATACATTTGATTTGCTTCTATCGCCCCTTGTGGCTCTTCTTCAACTTCTCCGTCAAAGAGATTTCCAAAGCTTCCAAATAGGTCTTCAACTGCTTTTCGAGAACAAAAAAAAACCTGTTAGCTTCTGCCATATTCATATTATCCTCTATGTTATCGATAGGTTCTTTCAATAAAATATTAATCATTTCACCCCAATTGCTAATATTATTTTGTTCCTGCAAATTCATGTATTTTAATAGGTCTTCGAAAATGATTTCATCAAACCCTTTAATTAAGCTTTCATCAATGTCTGCTGTTTGGTTTGATTCGTCATTTTCGAATGCATTAAAACGTTCAGCTATTTTAAAATAATCAACCTGTTGGAATCCTTCAACATCATAAAGCTGTACACCTGTGAAGGTGAAGAAATATATGTCTAGCATATTACGGTATACCTTTTCAAAGTCATCAACACCGCCTAATTGCTCAATCAAATTCCTGAATGTTATATATTGCTTTAGCGTTACATCAGCCCATTTTAAGGGTAGCTTATCAATTAATTCTTCTTTCTTTACCATCACTATTTTTCCATAAATATTGGCTTACCAACCGTACTTGGCTAAAGGATTGCCATTAACTAAATGTTGAACATCAGGAAGGAATTTATTACATAGTGCCAAACTAACAACCGTATCATCATGACAACCATTAATAGCATTATATGTTACATGCCCCCCTTTGCCAAGCTTGTATTCAAACGTTGATAATTCATTTGCTGTAATCTCGTTGAATTTTAACTTATCCTTTTCTAGTGCTAGAATCAATTCCTTAATAAGTTGTGGTTTGCTCTGAGCCGTAAAGGTGAAGCCAATAAGATTTAAAATGCCTTGATTTATCAAATTATCATAGACAACTTTACCAACTCCTGTAATATCCATTACTTTCATAATCCCCTGTGGTAAAGCCTTTATTTTCTCTTCAACAATAACCCAATCGTTTGATTGAAAATGTATGTGGTCGGTCATTTTTCCCGATGCTGACATGAATGAGATTGATGTAAAGTCGGTGGTTGATGCAACGTCAATACCTATTATTGCTGTCGGCTCCGTGCTATACTCTGTTAATGTATTTCGTGTTATTACATCGAGCGATACGATACCATTTTTATTACTTCCTGCAACGGCCAAATATTCTTGGTTGAATGATTCCGATGGTAAATCAGCTTTTGCGTTGTCTATCTCCTGTGGGTCAATATGTGGATTATCATAAGTAGTAAATTGAAAATTCCTCCAATCTCCATTATCATTAGCTTTCTTTGTTAACTCAAAAAAATAATCCTTTCCCCTTGGTGTTGAAATAAATAAAGCTTTGCCTTTGGTCTTGGTCAGTAACGGTCGCAATGCATTCTTCCAACCCTCTTCAAGGTCTGCAATAAATGATGCTTCATCGATGATTAAAATATCACATTCACCACCTCTGAGGGCATCTAAATTCTCCCCACTGAAAAAACTAATGGTGCCACCCGAAATAAATTCGATTGTTAAATCACTCTTATTTGCTTCGTAAATTCCTTGTGGTAATTGGTTTATTATCTCTTTAAAAAAGCGTTTGGCTAATCTATACTGAGGAGTAACATAAGCTATTTGTTTGCCCTGTACTCCTTCAATTATTGATATTGTTTTTGATATTAAAGATTTGCCCCAACGACGACCACAACACATAGTGATGAATCGTGTCGATTTAAATGCATCAAGAACTATTTGTTGGGTTGCATGTGGTTTAGGAAGACGAAGATTAAAGTTATTCATCCTCTCCACCCTCATTTGTGGTTTGTTGACTATCTTCGTCCCATGAAATATTGATGTTTATATCACCCTTAATTTCATTGGTATTCTCATTTTTCGTTGCTGATAATTTAGGTTTTTGATAATTTAATAACGTAGCATATAGTTCCCCCGCTGCTCTCGGATTTAGGTTTTTTATAACATCGTCACCATCCATCATTCGCTTTTCCAGTAGCTCCATAATGACAACAAAAGCTTCTCTTTGTTCTTTGGTTCGCTTGTTTTCCGAGCCTTTCGGCCTGCCTTTTGGATTCTTTACCTCTCCTTTTTTTATACTTGTTTCATTTCTCTTTTTAGGTTGCTTGTTTATCATTTACCATTATTTGCCATTTCTTTTACTGGCATCCTTTCAGCGATAAATATTGGCACGCAACTATATTGCATTTAAAAAAGTATGGACATAAAAAAAGGATAGCTTAATTACTATCCTTTAAATAAAACATATATAATAAAATGAAAATTACTTTTTACCCTTTCTTCTACTTGTTGTTTTTTTTGTATTTTCTATTTTTTTAATTGCTTCTTCAACAACCTCTTTATCAACAACATCGAAAGGATTTACCTCGTTTACTTCTGTTTTTTCGTTCTTGCTTAATCTCGCAAAAACTGGAATTAAATCACCTAAAAAGTTTCTTATACAACCTGCACATGAATCAATTTTCAATGGATATTTCACTGTTGGATAAGCTTCTTTAAGCTTTCCCAATATCACATTCAGTTGCTGTTGAGTGGCAATATTTACTATCAAATCACCACCATCTTTAAAGGTATTTAATACCTTCTCTATTTTTTTAATCTCTTTTAATACTTCTATTTCTTGTTCTGTCATTTTTAACTATTTAATCTCCTTAATATATCTTTGCAGTCTTTTGTTATCTGCTCTAATATCTCATTATACTTTTCTCTATCTGCGTTGTTAAATCGCCCCTTTTTACCTGTACCTTTTTTATTTATATACCTGTAGAATAATTGCCTTTGCTCTTCCGTCATCAAAGCGATAAATACATCAACGTCTATTTTATATTTCTTTTCAAATCCTGTCTCCTGGTCATCTTCAATAATATATTCATCGTCATTTTCGGTTAATTCGCTGTGATTAATTCGTTTAATCTCTTTGTCATATTCAGTGCTGAATCTTTTATTTTTTTCGTAATAGCTTTTTGCGCTTGGATACTTTTCATTAACATCTCGAAATAAATGCCTTTGCGCCATCAGGCAAATTGTTGCTGTAAGCTTCTTTGGGTTGTCAAGCAATTCAGGCCATTTTTCGAGCTTAATTAAATACACTTCTTTGAATAATTCGTTATAAAAATCCCCCATTTCCCTACTGATTTTTTCATCGCTCCATCCCTTTGACTTAAGCCATCCGCTAATGTAATGTACGATAGGATTATGCGAGCTTGAAGACTCTCTACCCATGTAAAGACCTTTATATCTACCTGTTGTATACAATTCTTTTATTGCTTCGTCTTTTCTTTTTAGTAGATTTTTATCAAATTCTTCTTCTTTATTATTGTTCAACTTCTATTATTTCAACTTAATCGGTAAGGCGTTTTTCAACCGCTCCATAATATCGCTCACATACGGAGCTGATAATGTCACAAGCAACCATTTCACTATCGGCAATGGTGCCATGTTAAATGTGCCTATTGCGACACATATCCAAAATGTTAGGCAAAAAATGCATGAAAACGGTTTGCCTAAGCGGTCGAGATAAGACCATAAAGGAATGGATGTAATCATATTTACTACCATCCCGATTATTATGCTATATCCTATTATATCCCACATACTTTTATATTTTAAATAAATTGATAAAAAATTCTTGACCTTTAGGAGTTACTTTTGTTACTGTTGTCATTTTTCTTTTACCTTGATTGTCAAGATATTCGCTGTATTTCAACTCAAATAATCCATCTTCGACAGCATGTTGAAGGGGTTTATTTTTCTTTTCGCCAACACACCCCAAATACCCTAAATCCCGTAACAATTGGAATAATCTATTTTGTCCAATTTCAAAACCTGCTTGTGTAATAAGTGTGGCTAAATGACCGATTAAAATGCTATCTCCAGTCTCAATTACAGCATCAGCAAACGTTACCTTATGGGCTTGTTCTTTCAATTGGTTCGCTTGTTCATTTACCTTCGTGCTTACAGCCTGCAACTGATTATTTGTCTGCTGTAACAATAATTGTTGTTGTTCGATTTGTTCCGCTTGTTGTGATGCAAGTAATAATGCACCGCTTAATGTGGTGGGAATTTGGAATTGATTGTTTACCGCTTGTTGCTCCAATTCTTCCCACCTGTTTATCAATTTCGCTCTTGCAACGTCATTGAATTTCGTAATGATGTATAGGCTCTCTTTTTTCGTTAAGAGGTATTCAGGTCTTTTTTGTCCTTTTCCATCTGTGTATTCAACCAAGGAAAAATTTCCTCCGTTAACTTCAACCCAAGATTTTTCCATTTTTCTAATTGCTTTCATTACGTCGCTGTGTGGCTTACCTGCGTATTCTGCAATCTCTCTGCTACTTAATGTTTGTCCATTTCTGTTTGTATTTACTATTTCCATTATTTGTTATTTACTTCTTTATTTTTTCTCTTCTCTTCAATCCTACCCTCCAATATTTTTATCATTACTTTTAAATGGTGGCATATCTCATACTTTTCTTTTTTCTCCATTACTTTTTGAATATCCTTCATATACTGTAACTTGGTCATCGTTTCTTCGTTATCATCTTCCTTACTATCTCTTATTGCTTTTATCGAGCTTCCTAGATAGATGTTGTTTAGTTGTTGTTGACTTAACACTTTCTTTATTTCCTTCATTGTCAAGTCTCCGTATTCTTTTAATGTCATCTTTGTTTCGTTATTTATTATAAATATTCTTCAATTTTAAATAATTCACTTTTTTATTAAATTTTTCTTAAATTATTTCACAAATCACTGATATTCAGGTAAATTATTTTTCTATTAATATATATTGAAATGAGATTTTTATAAACTCTATTAAAAAAAAGGCACAAAAAAAGGGGCTAATTAAAGCCCCTTGAAAACAAAAATTTATGAAAATAATTAAAACGGAATACACAAATGAACGGCCTATTCCTTAGCCTTTATCGTTGTTATTATCGCTATTATACGCTGCGAAAAAGTCAGTTAATTCACTTAAGTTAACCTTATCAATTTCTTCTTCATCATGAAAGAATGGTGTTTCTTTAAGATTGGTTTTTTGAATTTCTTCTTCAATCACTGTTGAAGGTTGAGCAACCACATGGTTATTACTATTGTTAACTAACTGATTTATTTGCTCTTTTTGTTGTTCGATTTGCATCTGCATAGATGCCACCATATCCTTTAGATTTTCAATTTCTTTTTCTAAATCCATATTATTTTTTTCTAAAATCTTACCTACCTTTTCGATATTAACTACTTCTTTTTCAACCGTTTTTAATTCTCTATTAGCTTTATTCACTGAATATTTGACGATATATTTGTCATTGATATACTTGCTAACGTATGCACCATCCTCTGTGGTAAGAAAGATAGTTGTAACATCCTTTTTATCCATTTTTGAAAATGAAAATGGTTGAACTATAGAATATTTAGTGTAATTATTACCATTGATTCCAATACCACTTTTTTTAATCACACCCTTTAAGCTGCGCCCGTTTGTTTAGACAGAAATTTCTAATTTTTATATAGTATTTTCTGTTTTAGGGCTGAAAATGGAAATAACTTTTTGGCTCTT
>NZ_JBNPWQ010000059.1:0-17562 GCF_050433745.1 Sphingobacterium sp. HSC-15S19 | reverse complement strand
TATAATTGTAAAGGATTTTCAGGATTACCAAAAAATGCTGTAAGATCTATTTAGGACTAATGGTTAAATCTGTAAAGTTTTTTCAGGACGAGACACGGAGAGGATTCAGAAGAGAATATTGACCATTATTCAAAATTCATTAGACAAACAATGCTATTGGATGACCTCATGAAGACAGTAACAAAATCTGGTGGAACAATGCTTTCAAAGGCTGTCATTGAGAAAGTACGCGAGCTTTTTCACTCTGGCGAATTGGAAGGTTCAGAGCCTTTCGAGAAGATTTTGAAAATGTATAAAGATATAGGTATCAATATTTGATGTGTCTGACAACAATAGATGGCTGACGCCTTTAGTACCTGCATTGCCGTGTTAGAAAGAACAATAACATCGACCTTTCTTCAGTATACCAGTGGGAAAATCTCTGGTCAAAATTTCTACTATATTCTGATTATTCTTAAGTATGAGATGCCTTTCAACTTGCAGCGATATGTTTAAAGATCAGTTGCGGTAATCTTCATTAAATTAATAATCAAATTTTCAGTTTATATCCATCAATGGTGGGCACCTTCAAATGACCAATCTCGAAGATTTTTTTGCTCAGATTGGAACGTCTTTAGATTGTCTAATGACACAAAATATTCGGAAATAGATACGATTTCTAGCTCTTTATCTGCATTCACAAATTAATTTCAATACGGTTTCCCGCATTTCAAACTTTATAGTGTTGGTATATTTGTTCACTGGATAGCAGGTAAATCTCTCAACAGTATAAAGCATAATGCGGATAGGTTTTTGATATTGTCATTATGAAAAACGAGGAACATTTGCCATCTTTAGGTTTAAGCCACTATAATTAACAGAAATATGGAAATTACCCCCTCGACTCTAAATAAAATCAACGAATCGTTAAGCGGTCTACTTCAGCGCAGAATTGGTGGGTCAGTGAATATAAAAGGCATACACTACCAAGTCCTATATGGTTGTTATATCCTTCTAAAGGAGCTATCAGACAGTACAAACATACGCACTGTAACATTAGAAGGGATTGAAGATATTGATCTGAATTGTTCTAAGATATATGCTAATGACAGTGTTTATATCCAGCTCAAATCCTCTGTCAATAAAATGGATGCAGGTTCATTCTGGACTATGGGCGTTCTACAAAATTTTATCGACGCTTATCTAATAAGCTCTCAAAGTAGATTTAAATTGGTTTACAATATGCATATTGCGAATGGTAACCTATCTACACTTATCAACCGAAAGGAAAAGGCTGTTGTACCAAATTTCTGGATTGAGAAAATTAAGACTTATAATGCCAATGTTGATTGTAACGATTTTTTCAGCAAGGTGTCCTTTGAATTTCAACCTTTAAATGACCTATACGCAAAGATCCAGGCTATTTTAATCAAGGATTGGAACATTAACATCGGTACTGAGCTACAGTTCCTAAGATCAATTTTTTATCATATTCTCATCTGGTCGAAAGAGCGAAAGAAAATCACTTATCTCGACTTAAATGCAGTTATACAAGAAGTAAAAGATTCTTACTCTAAAGCGCACACAAATGAGGCAGTAAAAAATAACTGGATCATAAAAGTAGATTATGATTCAAAACATAACTATAAAGCAGAGGATTATTATGATGGAAAAGCTGCAAGACCGCAACATATCGCCTTAGGGTTACCTGTGAAAAGAAAAGTGTGGCAAAAGCAGATCATCGGAAATGTAAGCAGCTCGGATGTAGTGCTTATTAAATCGTCAAGTGGCCAAGGCAAATCGACACTGGCTTGGCAAACTGGATTCCAATTATGTACTGCATTTACTGTATATCAAATTAATAACTGCAAAAGCTCAGCCGAAGTAAATTCTATTGCAGAGTTTATCGAATCTAGAATTTTGATTGGTGAAATACTATTGGTTATTATTGATGGCCTTACAACCGCTGTCGAGGCCTGGCCTGAGGTTGTCAGAAGGACTATGGACACAACTGCTAAGTTCATAATTACCTCACGTGAGGAAGATTGGCATCGCTATGGTGCAGATATCTCCAGGATTAATATTTCTATTGTTGATATTTACCTGAGCTTTAAAGAAGCTGGAGATATCTATGAACAACTTAAAAGAAAAGGAAAAATATATCCAGGAATTAAGGAATGGCAACCTTTATGGGAACGAGTCAGCCAAAAAGGTCTTCTGATCGAATTTACATTCCTTCTTACGCAGGGTCAAATGATTGAGGAGAGATTAAGCTACCAGTTAAACGCTCTCCACAATACAAAGTCTTCGGGAGCTAAATTGGAAATTTTACGGATGGCAACTCTTGCGGATTGTCTATCCATCCGGTTAAAAACATCAGTATTACTGAAATATGTGAAAGACGAGATTGGATTCGATCAGGATCGTGACTTTATTATCAGCGAGCTTGAAAAAGAGTATTTAATAAACTTTGATAGCCAATATATTGAAGGCCTTCATCCTATAAGATCTGGCCATATGAAAAATCTGCTGCATAAAAATATCCCCATTGAGATGTCACTCATCAATCTATTTAAATTGATCGATAGCGATAGTAGAAGACATGATTTTTTTATCAATGCCCCCGATCTCTTAACCAAAGATAATAAACAGCAATACTATGACGGGATAGCAGAGCTGCTATACGAAGGTAAATACTCTGACATGGTGTATGCGCTTGACGGCATTATGCATAGTGAACCAAGGAGATACTGGTCGGAAAATCGGGCTGTTTTTGATGAAGCATACAGCTTGGGCGGTATCGAGATTTTTTCATTGGGTACAGTTCCTTTCAGTAAAATTGACTCCTTAGAACAATTTGCAAATTTAAACTGGGATAAAGCTGCAACATTCAGACGTTTTATAGAATTAAAACAAAAGCTTCCTACCTACAGTTTTGAAAATACAGAAGTATTTCTATTTGCTAAAGTCCTACAAGCTAAATTAAATCAACGGAAAACCCTGCCTGAATCGTATGAGGGGCTTGAATTTCTAATACGCTGGTTCAATGCTTTAAATATAAACACCACCTTTCCATCTGTAAGCCAATCAATTACCATATCAAATATTGTTGAATTACCCCTAAATGAAGCTAAAGAGTTAATGCTTTATTTTCGGATCAGTGATCTTCCGACATATCAGAAATTTATAGAAATTAACCGAAATGTACTTATAAGTTACCTGAAGTATCATACAGGGTCGTTAACCATTGAAGAAGCTGATGGAAATGTTCAAATGAACTATGTGCTCGCAGATAACGAGCTGGATAGGATAAATGAATTAAGTATGTATCGGATAAATTTAATGCATGCATTTTTCCCCTATTTCAATCTCTATTCAACCGAAGCTATACTGCTTCCGTTTCCATCGGAAGAAATAATTGCTGTTACACGTAATGCGTCAATTAAAAAGCTGTCCTCTGAGGCAATAGGTGATACATTTAACCAGCACTTAAATAAGCTTTGGACAGTAGCTATTACTAGGAACTATGAAGAAGGATCGGCATACGCTTGGCAAAACAGCATCCTCAATGTTCGTCAGTTAGGGATAGCCTGGGCGAAAAATTCGATCACATTCGTAGACTCTCTTTTAGAAGGTAATTTAGAAAAACGAAAAAAATCTGCTTCGACTATAGACCAAAGAAAGAAGGAGCTGGCTAATGCGCTAGCGCTGAGAAAAGCCTATCCAAGCTATGAGAGGAAGTACTTTGAACCCAAAGACTTTGCAGATGAACAGGCCACCATTGACAGCTGGCTCGACTCTCTCGCTAAGTTTAACAGTCAATTGTTGAATATATTTTTGCCAGAAGATGAACAAGCAAGACATGTTGCTTTAATAAATCTAAAAGCGCTTTACTTGGATCTCCAAAAAATGCAGCAGGCCTTTGCTCAAATGGAACATAAGACGATAGCCTATTTTGATTCAGGGAGCCTTTGCATTGATGAAAATACAACATATAAGCGTATGTATACAAGTGTTCTTTACTATGTCTCTCATCTCCCACTGGAATTGACTGGCCTAGTCCATGTAGGACGTGTAGCTGTGGAAGATTGGTGGAAAACTGAAGAGTCGAAACTGATAAGACATGTAGACAGGATACTAAAAAAAGTCGAACAGTCAACGACTTATAGGTTTATCACATCCAACTCTTCTATCGAGACAAGCACTTTAACCTATTACACATTTGGTGTTGAAAATATAGACCTAGCGGATGCAGATGTAATTCTATCATTGTCTTCAGCCCTATCTGGTTTAAAAGAAGCTGCCTGCGACTTTTTTACTATAATCAGCGTAAAAAATAGTACGGCGACTGGAGCTGTTAGGTTCAGAAGAGATTTTTTTTCAGCACTATCATCCTATATAAGTGGTGACCCAAACATTTCACTAAAGGGATTATTTCCTCTGCCGGTCGCGTTGAGCGCTGAAATCTTATCTACACTACCTGATATAAGTATGCCGGATATTCCCAATGCAACCAAAAAGATGGAAATGCAAGTGAAGATATTGATTGAACTATGGCAGTTGTCAGAACATCGCATCCGTCTCAATAAAAAATCTGAAATTGAAGAAAAATGGCTTGAAGAGGCAGAGTATGAATATGCTGCAAAGATCCAAAACTCATTGTCTGAAATTACGGATGCTAATACTTCATTTACTCATTTTTTATCGGAAGGTCTCAGAAGAGAAATGACTTATTCCAAAGCTCAGATTCTGGCTGCTTTGCACGAATGCTTACAGATAAAATAGTGTTGGCTCAGCTGACTGACAGCTATAAACTAATTTAATATTTATAAATACAAATATATAGTTCCAAAATTACAAGTTAAGCTCAAATATATTTTGGACTCCCCTAATCGATAAACTTAAAAAAATATGTTCTCAGAAATTGTTGACTGGGTTGAACAAAAGCCCCATTTCTGGCAAATTGCCATAGAAAGACTCATTCGTAATAATACACTCACGAGAAGTGATTTGGATGAGATAAAAAATGTATGTAAAACAGAAAACGGATTACTCAACGTATCGTATACGCCTGTAGATTTTGTCTCATTACGGTCATTTATTGCAGCTTCTACCACAAGTTCCAATATCACATTATCCAAGATTCATAGCATACAAAACATTAATGCCTTATCTGGCGGTGCAAGTTTAGAATTTTCAGACACAGGATTATCAGTTGTATATGGAGATAACGGTTCCGGAAAATCAAGTTATACATCTATACTGAAACATGTTTGTAATACCAGAGGGAGCAAACCGCAAATTAATCCAAACCTTTATAATTCATCAGGCTCTTCAATAGCCAGCCAAGCCCTGGTTGAATATTTGGATAGTAGTGGAACTAGCAAGACTATTTCGTTAGTAAATGGTTCGGTCAGTGATGGCGCGTTAAAAAAGATTAGTGTGTTTGATTCTTTCAGTGCACAGCATTACATTGCTGGAGAAGATGAGATTGCATTTATACCTAGCGGCCTCGCTTTGATTGAAAAATTTGCGTTATGTCTGAAAACAATTGAAGAAGAATTAGAGGTAGAAAGCATTTCATTGGCTGGCGGAAAATTCGATGTCCAATTGTTGCATATCGAAGATAACACCAAGGCCAAGGTGTTTATAGATGGGCTAAACCATTCCACCACGCGGGCTCAAATTTGGAGTGCATGTTATTGGGATGCTACCAAAGAACAGAGAAAAAAAGATCTTTCATCTGCAATTTTAGCTTTGATGGCAACAGATCCTTTAACGGCTATTTTGAACAACACCGCGAAGATAAATCGCCTTAAAGTTCTAAAAAACAAGTTTAAATCACTTGAAACAAACCTGTTAACTCCTGAGGCAGTAGATCAAATTGCAACAGTTTTAAGCGACTATAAAACTACAGCAGAAGCATTAAGAATATCTTCTGAGGACGCATTTTCTAACTTACCAATGAACAAAGTTGGAGGTGATACCTGGAAACAATTATGGGAGAGTGCTCGTAAATTCTACAATGAAAGCAAAAATTCGGAAGTTTTTCCTGAAACGGAAGTTGAAAGTAATTGTCCCCTATGTTTACAGACATTGAATGCTGAAGCAAAAGGTAGATTCAAATCTTTTGAAGAATTCATTAAACTTGATACCCAACAACTTTTCGATAGTGCTGATCAGCTATATAATGCTCAGATTAAATCTTTGGAAGACCTTAATTTCGATTTTGCGAGTTTCGAACCAACAATAGCTGAACTCGAATCAGATGACCCAGACTTTAGACGCAAGAATGTGACCTATATTTCCGAACTAGAAAGAGTTCGGAATTTACATTTAAAGAATCTTCGTGAGAAATCGGACCCGTTAATGCCGATACCTGAATTGACAGAAAACTCAAAGGAATTTATAGAAAGTATAATAGCTCAGCTGGAGACAGAAAACGTGCGATTGCAATCTTTATCCATAGCAGATGAATTGCAGCCGCTAGAAGATGAGTTCAGAGAACTGAATAATACGGAAAAACTTCGTGCATCATATTCTAGAATAGGAAGAGAAGTCTTTCGTCTGAAAAAGGCAAAAATGCTTGCAACTTGTAAAGGTCAGTGCCATACTAGAACTTCTACGTCGCTGAGTAATCAGCTCGCCTCTTCTTACGTAACTCAGACATTGCAAAGCAAATTTCAGGACGAACTTCGGGTACTTGGATTTAAAAACATTAAAGTTGAAGCCGGCACCAAAGGCGTAAAAGGAAAGCAATACCATTTTCTAAAACTTAACGAGCCCCATGCCGTTAATATGCCTCTAAAAGATATTTTAAGTGAAGGAGAACATAGATGCATCGCCCTTGCCACGTTTTTATCCGAATTGACATTATCTGATCACTCCAGTGCAATAATTTTTGACGACCCTGTTTCTTCGCTTGATCACAAGTGGAGAAATAAAATTGCACATCGCATTGTTGAAGAATCTAAAATTAGACAGGTCATTGTCTTTACACATGACATCTCATTTCTCCTGATGCTACAGGAACATGGCGAAAGAAGCAGCGTTAATATAGAAGTGAAGAGCCTTACAAGAAAGATACAAGAAACTGGTATTGTTGCCACTAATCCCCCATGGGATACTTTGCCTGTAAAAACAAGGATTGGTATACTAAAGACGGACCAAGTAAAAGTTAGTCAGATAGAGAAAAGCGAAACTGATGAAGCGTATAGAGCAGCAGTACAACCACTTTATGGAAAACTGCGAGAGACATGGGAAAGGGCGATAGAGGAAGTTGTGTTGCATGAAGTGATAAAGAGATTTGGACGTGAAATCCAAACAAAACGACTTTCAAAAGTTATCGATCTGACTCAGGCCGATTACGATATCATTGATATTAATATGTCAAAATGTTCTACCTGTTTTTTAGGGCATGATAGTGCAGGAGCATTGAATGAACAAATCCCTGACGCCGCAGAATTTTTGGCTGATATAAAAGTTTTGGAGGATTTTATAAAAGCAATTAGGACTAGAAGGCAATAATCATATGACGACAATAATGCATTTTAAATTAGGTTAAAAATTTAGATGAAAAGCTAAAATGGCATGATGAACTGAAGATGTTACTTGTGTTGACCGTGATATAAACAGAGTGTGGATTACAACATTCCTCGTAAAAAGCATCTGCCATTTTTAGTATATTTAAACATTTAAAGCTATTTATATTACTGCTCCCTGATGACAAAAAAGAAAGCCACAGTTGATGACACAAAAAAAAGGAAAGTAACGGACGCTCCTGAATCCAATGCCGGAGACGATTTTCACGTTCTATGGGCTGTTCGGAAATCAGTCGAGCTCATAAATTTGGATGATGATGGCCTGAAAGCGTTGACACTGGAAGGCACGATTATTAATGATGCAACGGATATTGACCCTGATGGAGATAAGATGCTTGGTGTAGACCTTGGTGAGTATTTTGGTGGAGAGGATTTTGAAAGCGCCAACAAGGTTGTTTTTTCACAGCTAAAATACAGTACCCGGCACAGTAATACTCCCTGGAGTATCGCTTCAATCTGCCAGGGTAAAAAGCATAAGTATACTGGTTCAATCATTCATCGCTTAGCTGAAATTTACAGTGGCTACGAATGCAAGTTCGACAGAAATATCGTACTTGACAAATTAACCCTTAAATTGATCAGCAACAGGCCATTCGTAGAGTCATCTGCTGAAGTGATAGAAAAAACTCAAAATATACTTTCTCTACATCCCAACAAATTCAGCTTCGCAAAGCTCAAGGCTCTAATCGATGCAAAAATGCATGACGCCCTAGACAAACTTCTAGCAGCTTCCTCGCTACCATCTGGCAAGTTTACTGACTTTTTAAGACTGTTGGACTTTTCGGAATGTGGTGTGGCATCGCGATCTGTTTTGAAAGAAGAAATCATTCTATCTATTTCAAGAGTTAATGGTATTGAGAGCGCAAGAAATTATGACAGTTTGCACGTCAAGATCTGGAATAAGATGATGCCTGAAAACCGCATAAAAAACAAATTAACGATCATAGATATCCTTAAGACATTTAACTTTAGTGCGGTAGAAAAATTACTTCCTGTCCCGGCAAAATTTGATTACGACAATGTCTTAGTACCTCGCAAACAATCAGAAAATATTATCGATGCCATTTTTGATTCAGAAAATAGCCCGATATGCCTCCATGCAGGTGCAGGTATGGGGAAAAGTACCATAGTGAGGTTAATAGAGCAAAATTTGCCTAGGGACTGTGTAAGCATTGTCTTTGACTGCTATGGGGCCGGCTCTTATATGGATGTAGTGGATAAGCGCCATAAAGCGGATTGGGCCTTGATGCAAATTTGTAATGAACTCGCTATCAAAACTGGCTCACCTTTTATGTTGCTTCCTCCAGGTCAACCAATTGAAGTTTTCTTTCGCGAATTTCTTGATCGCTTAAAGATCGCGAGCGAAATTGTAAGAAATGTCCAGCCTAATGCTAGAGTTGTTATCATAATAGACGCGGCCGACAATAGCATCACGGCTGCCGAACATTCTTCTGAATCCTCTTTTGTCGAAGAAATAGTTAAAATGGCATTGCCCCCAGGTTGTACACTATTATTAACGACTCGAACACATCGCCTAGGAAGTTTACACCTACCCGTGAGACACCGATCTATAGAACTGGAGCCATTTACTCAAGAGGAAACTCAAAAACGGCTGACAGCTATTTTTCCTGAAGCAAATTCCAATCAAATTAAACAATTTCACGATCTCACAAGAGGAATTCCAAGAGTGCAAACCTACGCCTTGGCTAATCAAGAAGCTGGCTTAGATAAACTACTTGAACCATTAAAGCCTGATGGAAAAACAGTTGATGATCTAATAAGCGTAAACTTAGATTTCGTCAGTTCCAAACTTGGCAATAGGGAATTGATGGAAACGGTATTTCGATACATGATCTTGTTACCTAGGCCTTTTCCATTAACTCTGCTATGCGAATTAGCGGCTGCCAAAGAAACGGTGATTAAGGATTTAGTGATAGATACCGCGCAGGGAGTCGTACTAAAGGATGGCGCGCTAATGTTTACCGATGAGGACTTCGAAGCTTATTTAAGACAGCACTATCCTTCAAACTACTCCGATCTTGAAAACATAGCATCTATTTTGCTTGCTCAAGCGGATAGAGAGGAATATGCGAGCAAACATATTGGAAACTTTCTACTATTAACCGAGCGTTATGAAGAATTAAAGAGTATTGTCTTTAATAAAAAGTATCTAGTAGTTCCTAAAGATCCTGTCATACTAAAAGAAATTGCTATCGATCGGACACGCCAGGCAATGAAGCTTTCGTTGAGAGAGAAGAAAATAGTTGATTTCTTAAAATTACAAATTTTAGCGGCTGAGGCTGCCAAGACTGATGACACTCTAACAGAAACGTTACTTTCTAATGCAGACTTAACAGCAATGTATGGAGATCGAAATACTGTAGAAAATCTATATTTCAAATCGGATCGTTTGACTTGGTATGGACCAGTGCACTATCGTTGTGCTGCTGTATATGCAAGAAATACTGGTACAATAAATGAAGCTAAAGCTCATTTAAAAACAGCACACTCTTGGTTAGATTGGCGTACTCGTGAGCCTTGGAAAGAACGCGAGTTTTATCAAATAGATATAATTGATTTAGCATTTGCCACCGAAGCCATTTGCCGTTTGGAGAATGTAAAGGAAGCAATGAACTGGCTTTGGAGACGTTTTTACCATAAGATGGATATTGTTGCACAGCTACTCCTAAAAAATAGTCTCGATTATGGTACTATCAATGAAGTTGATGAAGCTGTTAGTAGTTTTCAATGGAAATTACCAGCCAGGTTGAACATTATATCTGCATACTTTACTGCTGGTGTAAAGGTCCCTTTTGATACCTTCAATTTGGGAAACGAACTAGATGATGCTTTTAATGGAAGGCATTTACTAAATTTCAGCACTAAACAAAAGGTAATTCATATTGCGGAATATCTAGCGGTACATGGTGAAGAAAACAGTGAGATTCTCAAACTCCTTCAATACTCGACAATTAGCCCTCTCAATAGTTTTCCACGTTTTTATCGGTCAAACTTCAGAAATGACAAAGAGTTTGCCCATTTGGATATGCTTTTCCGATCCAAAGCATTGTTTAGCGCTGTACATGATACGACATTAACCATTGAACAGTTATACCCAAAAAGATTTAAGAAGACTGATGACAGGAACCTTAGCATGTCAGAATCCACGAAGGAGGAAAAAGAACGGTTAGATAATCTCTTCGGAGCAGTGTTGCCTTTCTATTCCCTCAGGGCAAAATTCCTCGCACAGAAGATCGATGAGAAAACATTTCTTGATGAAATTGAGGCTCATAGTAGATTATTGCACCGTAATTACAGTTTATATGCATATAATCGGGAATTACCACACTTTAATGTGTATTATGGAGAAGTCTTTAGCGACATTGCCATTTATATTGAAGACAAAAATCGCTATATCAAATTACTAAAAGACTGTTTTTGTACAAAAGATAACCATATTTCTCTACTTCTGGGAATAGCTAACAATATTTCACGATGTAAAACTGCCCATATTTCAACTTTAGCATTGTTAAAGGAAGCAGATGACCTGATTTACGATGCACAGACCGACGCCAGTGGTAAGATAAGTGACTTCTTGACCTGTGTTAGAATTGGCGGAAAAATTGATCACTCTGTTGGCCAAGCATATTTTAAGAAAATGGTTGAAACCGTATCCGAAATGGATATTGAAGGCTTTGACCAGATCAAGTTCATTGCACAACTCTCTAGTTCTTCAAACGGTATTTATCCAGAAACTGCCTACATGTTCACCCGTTTTGTTGAGTATGCGCACAGCCGTCTAAAAAACTGGGATAACTTTCCCTGGGAAGAAGCGATTGATGGATCAGCTCACCTGGATCCAAAAGGTACAATTGCACTGGTTTGCCGATGGGACCATCTACGCTTCATTAAATTAAAATATTCTATTGTACCGGCGATAGAGCAGGCATTTAACAGAAAGATGATTGAACCAGAAATGGCAGGTGCTTTATTATATGTAAATAGCTCTTATGGCAATAATTTCGTTAGGCACTGTAATCAGTTATTGGAAGCGCTAGTAACAAAAAAATCCGTTTTTGTCGATGCAATCGCAACCGAGATATTTCAATTGATTCGTTATGACTGTCCAAATTACCGCAGGCCAGAAATGGTCAAAGTATTACGTTCGAAGCTCCAAGAAGGCAGTATCTTAATCGCAGATATTGATATATTTTTATCATTCTATGAAAAAAAAGACAAAACATGTCAAATTCAGCCGATATCCAACAATGAGCAGAGAATCAATCTACCCCAAAACCTCAACCCCAACGATTCTGCAGCCATCAAATCCTTTCTAAAAGACTCCGCTGGCGAATATCGCAGTGCAGAGAAAAAGCTTGAGGCAATTCGGGAAATCTGTAGCGTCTCGCAATATCTGGGTTTCTTGAACATTATCTTGGAACTTGACGATGAAGATCTCCACTATTATGGACGCCAACAGCTTTTGAATAGTACGCTGGCACTTTGGCAAGATCACCCAGCACTCAATGATTGGAAAAAGGAAAAATTTGAACAATTTTTCATCAAAATATTCCCTAATTATCTGTCGCATAACGACATATTTAACCATCCTAGTCTAATAGAAGCTGCAAAGATTTTTGGGGCGGATGAAATGCAACTAGCTGAGGTAATCAAAAGAATACTCCCAGCTTATATTGACACACTCAGCTAAACCTTTGTCAAAATAATAGTGCGCCTTTGTTGAGTCAATTACTGGAAATTTCTGTTCCTTTGGATCAAAAGGTCCACCGTAAGCATCATGTTTCGCGTCAAATTCAAAACCTCTTTTATACATATCCAAACCCCAAAAAAGTAAGTTGTCGGCTGTCATTGGAATTTCATTTGTCTCGCCGTTTAGTTCCCACAATTTTCCGTATTTCTTAACTTCTTGAACAGTGTATGGATAGTGTACCTTGATAGATTCTCCAAGCTTTTGTAAGTTCTCACTTTTATCTGAGATAAAAGTAAAGTCCATTTTTGTTAAGCAGTTGTCTTTAAGACCACTCTTTACCATACTATTAAAAACGTCTTCGACAGAAATCATTTCTTTGGCAAATCCGCCAACAAAATTGTCCCACGTGAAGAATGTCTGTTCCATTTTCTTTTGTCCGTAGGATATTAAGGTTGTTAATAAAAGTAATAGTGTCAATATCTTATTTCTCATTCGTGGTGTCAGTTTTTAAATCGACTAATAAAGCTGTTCGCTTAGCAATCTGATATGTCCTTCAATTTTTTTGATTGATATAGTGATCATCTTTATAACTATTAAAATCAACATAAATGCTACTGTTATTAGTTACTATTATGGCATTATACTTTTCAATCGGGCAAGGTTAATACCCGAGCCTAATATACATTATTTATGCTGAATTAATAGGTCTACAGCTATTAACTTTCAAGGTTAATACAAACTGTAATGCGAAGGTATTGGTTTGAAAGTAGGATTGGTTACAGGAATCCTTAGGCTCTAGGCATTCAACCCTTATTTAGTATGCAATGTTGTGGCGATATTGGACCAAATAATCTATGATGTGCATAGAATGGAAGGAGCAAATAGTATGAAATATCATAGACTATACGATAAACCCAATAGAAAAATACGGGGCATCGTATAGATGATTTTTTCGGAACTAATGTACTCTGTCAGTACCGCAGTTCGGTAGCTTGTATTTTTTAACACGTTTAGCCCTTGAATATAAAAACTGAATGGAGATTTTACTTTCTGGTAACGCACTTCAAAATTTCCATTTATAGTAGTTGGATCAGCACTGCTATCACCCAGCCCTGTTTTCAAGAGACTCCAGTCTGTTTTAAATACAAGATTCTTCAGCTGATATTTCCCGGTAATGCTCCATTTATTGAGCGCGACCTTTTGATTATCTGCCAAACTCTTTTGCCAGCTATCTGTTCTTGTCCAGGCTAATTTTACATCAGCAAGCTTTGGTATAAACCATCTTAAGGAAAGGTCTGTCGAAACCGTATTCTGCCGTAGATAAATCTCGCTGTTATCGATCCCTTGTGCTAACCTCATATGGATAGAGGATAGATATACTCCCGGTTCAAACCTACCATATCGTATGCTATACCCCCCGATATTGGTGAAATTGAGATCAGGTCGATCAAACAACTGCACTGTCTTCAACTGCTCGTAGGAAGAAGTCAAAAGGCTGTTCCCTTTGATCTTATCTTTCAAAGTCAATGTACTGTTAAAATGGATTACCCGAAAGTCTGTAAGTCTAAAATTGTTATAGGTAAAAGTAAGTTTATGGAATGTCTGTCCCTCCAGCAGGATATTTCCCCGAGACAAACTATTGTAACCTGTAATCCAATAAGACGGATTAAGGTCCATTGCTGTCGCAAAAGTATAACCTCTTCGGTAATTAAGGCGAAATCCATCCAATGCACTTTTCCCATATTTTAGATCCACCTCCGGTTGTAGAAACCATTGCCCATGACGATTATAGTTTGTTGGAGTCTGGTTGATTAAATATAAGTAATACTGCTTTAAAGAAAATAATATTTTTAACTTATCAAAGTCCAACCGATAGCTCCCACCCAAATAATTGCTGCTGTTTCGATAATATTGTCCGTGATCAAATAACTGTGCCCCGGTTGTATCCTGGGCTCCAACTGACTGCCCATTCTGCCGTAATAATTCATTTTGGGAGTTGACTTCCAGGTGAAGTTGCTGGTTTTGATTGATGACCCAATAGTATTTATAAGACCCATTGAAAAGATGCTTCTTCCGCTCCACAGGTCTCACTATACTATAGTTCGCCATAGAAT
This sequence comes from Sphingobacterium sp. HSC-15S19, assembly GCF_050433745.1. Lineage (NCBI taxonomy): Bacteria > Pseudomonadati > Bacteroidota > Sphingobacteriia > Sphingobacteriales > Sphingobacteriaceae > Sphingobacterium > Sphingobacterium sp. HSC-15S19. Next base: position 3,157 of record NZ_JBNPWQ010000059.1, on the reverse strand, counting down.
CAAAACGTATAAAACCACGCAGGAAAAGGCTGTCCGAAGAAAGGGAGAAATTGTCTCTCTCCGAGGTATACTGATGCTGGAAAGCAAATGAGCTGTAACTTCGCAAAGAATGCTTCCAGCTACCTTCCAGGTATTGCTTTAAAACAACAGAATGTCCATCCTGGATTTGTATACTATTGTTGTCTACTCCAAATCTGTCAATGACATTGTTAGTATGCACCTGCTGCTTGGGCATTGTCCAGAATGTACCCAGGTTATAATCCAAGCTAAAATATGGACTTGGCTTAAAATTGCTCGAAATATTGAAAGACGCCTGCCTATTAACCTGCGAAGAACGCATATTGGTTTGTTCTGTATACCGAAGGTCGGGAAAAGAATAATGATTAGTGCCTTCTAAAATGGTGCCCAGTCTGTTTTCGGAATATACGCCATAGAGATTTACGCTCAACTTCTTTTTTAGGATCTTTTGAAAACCGTTGAATGCGGCGAATTTATTGATGTTTTTTATCACATTTCGATTGTCACGATTGTAACCCGTCAGACCATCCTTGGGAACTGAATTTGAAAAATACTGCAACTCGGCGCCCTGCACGCGATCGATATCTTCCTTGGATACCGGTGAAGTACCGATATTATTGATATCCCCAATAAAAGACATGGTTTTTGCCGGTGAGTAATAAAATAGGGCGGCGTGTTCCTTGTAAGATTTTTCGCTTCCCAATGAAGATTCAAGATCTCCAAAGATGAAATTCTTCTTATTCTCTTTCAGTTTGACGTTCATGGCAAGCTGATCATTTACCTGGACGTTTCTCAGCAGGTCGTTTTGGGAAAATCTACTGATCATCTCAACCTTGTCTACTGCATTAGCGGGAATATTCTCGATAGCGAGCTTACTGCCGCCACCAAAAAAGCGTTCATTTTCCACTAAGGTTACATTGACCTGCTTTCCCTGAAAACGCACTTTTCCATCTTCGATGGAAAAGCCAGGCATCTTTTCAATAAGATCCTGTAATTTTCGGTCGGTACTGTCCCTGAAGTAATCGGCAGAAAAACGGATGGTATCTTTGGCAATTTCCACCGCGCGGTATCGGTAGTCAATCTTTACTTCATCAAGTTTCTGGACAGATTTTAATAATTTGTATTTGATTTTCCGTTCTGCTGACTGATTATCTAAGGTATCAACAACTTTTTGATAGCCTAATCTGGAGATTGTGAGCTCAATTTTTCCTACGTTCGGAAATTCAAACTGAAAATGGCCCTGCTGATCACTTTTCTGAAATAAGGGAGCACTTCCGGAAGAAGGAATACGCTTGATCACGATACTTGCGTTCTCCAACGGTTTGTCACTCTCGTCAACAACAAGACCTTTAATTAGCAAGCTTTGTTGCGCCGGTAAACTAGGGGGAAGAACAAATAAGAGAATAAATAATAGTATAAATCTTAACGTCACAAGCTATTGATAAGGAACATTTAATTCTTTGGCTAGTTTATATAACCTTTCCCGCCATTGTTCTTTTGTCAGGATTTCTTTATCTGGCAATGGAGCAATGTCAGCCTTTCCTGTTAAGTTAATGTCAGTTAGTCCGTAGACAATACCGTCATATTGAAACTCAAATATCAAACCTGGTAGGTCACGTGCGAAGACAGGGCCAAAGGGTATAGGAATTTCGGGACAGAACCAGGCAATAACAGGTGTTTTTCTAATTTTGTATTCGCCGCCCTCCCTATAGCTTATTACTTTATCTCCTTTTGCTTTATAGCACGTAAACTCACCTATTTTTTTCGTTTCCTCACTGATTTTCCAGTCAAAATTGTTATGGGTCTTCAATATAAGTCCTTTTTTGTCCATACCTTTTCTAATATCCCTATCAAAACTGTAAAAATACGAAGCATCATGCCAGCTCGTATCTTTATAACCGACTAACCCTTCGGTTATTTTAATATCTTCATTCGAAACTTTTTCAAGTTCAATGGTCTTTACCCGGTTAAACATAGATTTTGTGGTTGTAAATTCCAGCTTAAAACGCATCATTGCAGCCATCTTTGGAACAAAGGGATATGCGTTCAGCACCCATAGACCTTCAGGGCCATTATTAATACTATCAGTACTCCTTAATACAGCATAATGAGCATGGCCGGCAACTTCCTGTGCGTTGGACTTGACCTTCATAATGAAGATCAATATAAAAAGAAGAAAGATGTGTTTTAGTTTCATTTTTTAAATTTTGAATATGGTTGAGCAAATACCCAACCATATTTATTATTTAAATAACCAACATAGTTCTTAGACTATGAATTTTATTGTTGTGTAGAGTGAGTACCTTCAAAACATTTTTGCATTTCAATTTCTAAGATACGGTCAAGAACATCATCTGGGTAATGTCCTTGCATCTGTTCGCCGCGAATTACGACGCCTAAAAGACATGGGACAGGACTGTCCTGTTCAACCATCGCTTCCATTTGTGCAACCGGAACTTCTTCAGCAATGGTTGATGCTTGAACTTGGCTCGCTCCAAAGATAACACCACCTAGTAGCATCATCTTTAAAATACTTTTTTTCATAATTTATATTTAATATAATATCGAATATATTTATAAAAATCACATCTATAATATGGTTTTTTGAAATTTACACAAATGTGTAGTAAACAAAAAATTGTCTGAATTAATTAAAATCCCCCATAACTACTATTATTTACATATCTATCACATAACACACTTAAGAAATTATCGACTTATAGTAAATTACACGAATAGGCGACCGCCAAAGAACTCTACATAGCTCTTTCCTATATCGCTAAAGACAGTGGTACCGATGACAACATTGGCCGCTATTGGAAGGTTGGAATTGGTCATGGTTACTATCATGGCATGCAACCTTTCAATCGGGCAAGGTTGATACTTAAGCCTAATATACATTATTTATTTTGAATTAATATGTTTATAGATATTAACTTTCAAGATTATTAAAGATTGTTAGGCTAAGGCATGGGTTTGAAAGTAGGACTGGTTACGGGAAACCATAAGTAACTTATTCAGGTGTTTAGAGAAAAATTTGTATGAATATGCTGCTCCCCTAAAACTAGACATAAATTTAAGGTATGAAATAAATAGATTAAATTAGCAATATTATGTCACGTACACGGAGAACATTTAG
>NZ_JBNPWQ010000058.1:0-19007 GCF_050433745.1 Sphingobacterium sp. HSC-15S19 | reverse complement strand
AACAGGAGAATTTCCCGACTTTCCAACGAGATAATAACAATAAATTCGATTGGAATTATTTAGTTTTGGATATAGCTAGTTAGGGTGAGATTACAGGTGAGCTTATGAAATTTGGAACTTTTTTAGATTCTCATGGAAAGTTCTTTGATACTGTTCACTTTCCCCAAACGTTGAACCAATATCCCTTACGAGGAGCGGGGATTTATCTAATCGAAGGAAAAGTGGTAGTCGAATATGGTTGTCCTTCAATTGAAGTGATCCGGTGCGCCAAAATGCCTTTGAAAGCTGATCCACGGAGTGAATAATTTAAAACAATTTAGGATACATTATGATGCGAAGATAGATATTGCGTTTTTGAGAAAATTAAGTAATCAAACAATTAATAACTGTAGCGTTTTCCTATTGCAGACCGTATTACTAATTAATCAAATACACTATAATTATGAAAAAAGCTTTACTATTCTTAGGGATGATTACATTCCTATTTTTTTCATGTGACAAAGAAGGGGGACCAATACCAAGTGACAATAAACTTGAGATCCAGAAAGATGGCGTGACCTATGTCGATGAAAGATCAATTATTCTTCCACCAGGAGCATATGATGGGCCCAGACTTATATATAATACTCCATCTACGATTAATCCAAATGGAATTAAAGAAAGCATCCGATTTACATCCTCGCCTTACAAAAAAGGAAATCGAAATAATAAAGAATTCACCTTTAATATATACTTTCCTGTCGAGGGCGGTGTTAGCTTAAACAAAAAATATGAAATTAAGCCAATTAATGGAAAAGAGATATTTAACATTGAGAGAGATGGAAGAATTTTAGATCATGAAAAAGATTTGGCATATATTCGATATACCGAAGATAACAAAACTTATCACTATGGTACTGGGTATATTTCATTTACACATTTTGATGATAGCGGTTTGAAAGAAAATATCAAAGGTTCTGGAACAATAGAATTTTCTATTCTAAATAAAGATGGGAGTAAATCAATTTTGAAAGGGACATTCAAGTTATAGAAAATAAAAAAACCACTATTGGATTTCCCCTAATAGTGGTTCATTATAAAACCTAATTATGAAAGATGATTTTTTTTGAGGTTGTTCTATTCAGCCAACTTGGCTAGTTTGACAGGAATAGGATGACCAAGTTGGTTTTTTGAAATCTCCATTCCATTCACAAGTATTTGTGAATAACCTTTAGAAGCACCAGAACTCTCAAATTTTAATTTGATTGATATTTCCGCATATCCTTTGACCACTAATATACTTTCTGCGTAACCATCACTTTGCGGAGTAAGATTTCCAAAAACTTTAAGTACTTTCTCCTTTAGGCTTTCTTCATCTACTATATCCATATGTTTAGGAAGGTCAAGATTCGAATTATTTTGAATTTCTCTTTTACCTTCTTCGTTTACATAATATAAATCCAGATCACCTATTCCCAAGGATGCTCCTTTTGACTCAAAGATATTATTCCCATCTTCGTCTGCCAAAGCTAAACGCACTTCGCTATAAACATTTACACTGTTAATTCCTTCTTCCTTCTTGCACGAAAATAATGTGAGAAGTATTATCAATAATCCTAGTTTTTGCATATCGTAATTATTTTTTAATTGAATATACCATTCCTCTTTTGTATTGGAAATTTAATCCATTTCCAGCATCAGCACTAGCAAATCCAAACCAGCCGTTATTAGATCCTCCCCATCCCCAATTCATATGAAAATAAAGGAAAGATGCGCCACCTGTCCAGGTACCATCAGGGTTTTGCTCACCACAGCTTGTACCTCCTCGGACTCCATCTACGACCCAAACATGTCCACCATCATAAGTATGAAAAATAAAACCACTTTTATCGCTATAACCGCTTAAGATAACAGGACGGTTCGCTTGAATTTCACTTTTTACAGTATTATAATTAAAATCAGCAGCAGTTGCTGTAACTGAATATCCAAAGGTATTCTCCAAAGCGTATGGAATATCATTCAGATTTGAGGCAGCACCAGTTCCATTACAGTCCGGTTTAGAATTCACTGAATTTGCAACATCACGCATCAATTTAGAAATTTCATTAGCACCCGTAGAAACATCCCAATAGCCGGACACAGCATTAGGCATAATACTATAATTATATGAAGATGGATATTGATGATATCTCATCACTTGGGCCATCGCTGTTGCTACACAACCGGTATATGCTTTAGCATTACAATAATAAGGGGTACATGCTAGATCAGGCATTAAATTATTATAACCACCACTCTGATTCCAAGTTGTTTGTAAAAGAGGACCAATTTCAAAACCAGTTGGTTCACATCCTCCTGCAGGAGGGAAAAATCCAGCAACTTTATCAGTAGATGCTCTTTTCACATTAACTGTTGGAACATCTCCTCCTAAAAGCTTGACATAATTTCCCTTTTTTAGAAGGTTTTCTCCATTCACATTTTCTCTTGTACCTGATTTTAGCTCCTCTATCTGAACTTTATTTTCATATAACCACGCTTCCGTTGAGGATGGTATGGTATCGGATGGAAAGTTCGTCTCATCGGAATATGCTAATACCGGGTTAGCCCGACGATCTGCGGCCAAAATGATAAATCCCACCTTCCCATAATTAAAAACACGCATTAAAGGAGTCCCGTCGTCCGATAAAATTTCCTTTTTTAAAGTTGCATTAGTATTTCCAATATTTAATTTAGTTGATGCTTTTTTATTTGCGTCTCCTAAAATAAAATAATGTAGTGAGTCTGCGACCTTAATATTTTCACTTAATGGGATATAATACTCATCCTTGTTTAAAGCATCTGGTTCAATACTTTGATTTTTACATGAAACCAGTAAAAGGCCACTTAAAAATAAAATAAATAGTTTCTTCATTTAGAATAATAAAAGTTAATATGGGCCAAAAGTATTTATATCAAAGAGTATCTAGAAAAAATCTCGACAAACTGTAGTTTGACCTAGATAAATTGTATTATATGCTAGATAACCGAGGGAATTGGACAAAATATTCTCGACATACTGCTTTCGACCAATACAGACTATGAATATTTCAAAGAAGTATAATTATAATAAACATTTAGATATAAATGAAAGTTGATAACTTTATATATGCTTTATAATCCGTTTATGCAATTGACCCAAAATTCCTTCCATGAACTGGTCGAAACAGGTTATAATTATTGTATTCTCCAACGTTTTGAGTGGCCCGATGTGAAAGAAAAATCAGGTTTTCTTTTAACTCCATACGACGATCAGATGCCAGCCAAATTACATGCCCAGCAACTTGATATAAATGAAGGTAAGCTTCTACAGCTTCCTGAGGATGCTGAAAAAATAGAAAAATTATTAAAAACTGGATCGGGTTATCGCATTTTTCTCAATCAAATCAAAGAAGAGAATTGGAATAAAAGGATGCTTAAAATGTATGATAAGAATATTATAAACTACCTCAGGACAAAAACAAAATTTCAGCGAAAAAATCCGATTGATATAACTTTCTCTTTGGAATATGGGAGGGTGATAGCGGTCATAACAGACGGTCAAACTACCAAGAGAGTCACAGCTTTGGAATTATTGAGATAGCAATATAAATCCCTTCAATTTAAATCTTATCGAAACCGACACTTAATCCATTATTGTTTGTTTATATTAGGATAATTTATAGAAGTACACCAAAATATAGAAATTATGTGCTGGGACATTAGCTTACATACAGATATAGAAATTGTTAAATCAGCATTCCCCGGTTTAAGGGATGAACGCATACAACTGGATTATAATTATGATTATATGGAGAATGTACAAGCCATCACATTCCCAGACTATCCAATTATATATAAGGAAAAAGATTCTGAACAGCTTGCTATCAAAGAAATGGAATGGGGTGTTCTGCCTACTTATATAACTGACCCTAAGTTGCAAACGGATAGACGTCGAAATATGATTAACGCGCGTAGCGAAAGGATACTTGAAGATAAGAAATCATATTGGTACAGATTACGTTCGCAGAGATGTCTAATTCCTGTTTCTGGAACATTCGAACATCGTGCAATAAATGGTTGGAAAAAGAAAGTCCCCTATTATATCGGACAGGAAGGTAGAGAAATATTCTATATCCCTGGGCTGTATCAGTTTCATGAATCCTTTGACCAAGAAGGCGTGGTCGAAAAAGTGGGTTCATTCGCCATGTTAACAAGGACTGCAAACGAACTAATGGCAAATATACATAATGATGGACCGAACAAACATAGGATGCCCCTATTTCTTCCACCTGATTTAGAGAAGAAATGGATATCCAATATCAATGAAGATGATATGGCCTCCATTTTTGCCTATGATATACCAAGTCTAGCTTTAGAGTCATATCCCGTTTATACCCTAAGAGGATATCCAAACCGCCCAGATGGCAAGCATCGTTACGAACCATTTGATGGTTGGGAAGGATTACCTCCGCTGGGCAATGATAATGTACAGCAATCTTTATTTTAACAAGCTTTTTGGATTCAAACATTATATTAAGCCAATAAAAAACCACCGATAGACTCATTTAACTGTGGTTTTTATCTGCATCAACTATCCTGTTATAATTAGGAAAATACAACAGAATAAGTTGCCCTAATTAATCTTTCGGGATGAAAATATGCAGGCACTATTTCAACTTGATTTTTAACTCGCTTCTATTTTTTATATTTCCTATTAACCGATCAGTATTAAAATAAAATGAAAATCTTTCCTGTCTTGTTTTACTATTGGCCTTTAGTTCCATTCTTTTCTTTTCCATTCCTAGAATCCAAGCAATCGCCGGGTCATCTTCTATTCCAAAGTCAATATCTGTATCGTCATTCAAAGAGATATCAGCTTTGATACCTTTGAAATAGTTGTTTTCCCTATTGGCATTTTTGAGTTCATACATTCCTAAATACAGGTCAAATTGATCCACTGGAATTCCAAATGATCCAACTGGCTTACCGTAAGTATATACAGCAGAAAGGTTGTCCTCTGATACGCCTATAACCTGAACATCCATATACGGTTTTAGAATATTGATCAGTAGCTCACTTGCAGATGCAGTTCTGTTGCTCACTATAAAGTAAACTTTTTTTAAATCCGTCAACCCTTCATCTTTATGAAAATACGTTGTATTGGCTTCCACGCTATAATCAATATCATAAAGACTTATCTCTTTACCATTAATGATAACAGGCCGATTATATTCGTCATACAATTTGTAATTTTCCAATACTTTTGAAGTCCCATCCTGCATTTGCCTGTTATAATGTTCAGTATACATTATCTTGCCATTTGAAGCATTTGGTGCAACCAGATTCGCAATAAAATCAGCTGTAACCTGATATCCCCCTTGGTTGTACCGAAGATCAATGATGAGCTCATTAATTTTTTCCTGTGCAAAAGAAAGAAAAATTGGAGTGAGATATTTCTGCGCATTTTGAATTGGGGTGAAACTATTTAATGCAAAATAACCTATTTTCCTTTCTCCATTTCTCAATATATTTTGCTTTACCACCGGATTTATCTCATATGAAGCTGCATTTAAACGTACTTCCCGCTTTTTAACACCATCCTCTGTCACTTCAAGCTTAATGAACGACATGGAAAGTGATTTTTTCCATTGTTCTAGAAACGAAACTTCTGTTAATACACGTTCCCCATTTATGGATAAAATTTGTGTCCCACGCTTGAGACCTGCTTTACCTGCAGGTGAATTGGGATCAACATACAATAAACGGAAGATATTATTTTTAACCACCACGGAAAGGCCAAACGTATTACTTATATTATAAGCATTCTGAGGTTCTTTATCTTGGAATTCCCTAAACACAATACCAGAATATTTAGGTCTATTCAGATCTAATGGATTCTGCTCAAAGAGCTTGCCTGTCTCTCCATCTTTCGCAAATTGTGTAATTTCAAATATTTCATTCTCATAACACCTAAACTCACTCAACCCCTCATTATAAAACCGCGATGGATTGAAACGATCAACCGAAGGTAGTTGATCGTTCCATAGGTATACCCCTTTTGCGAGAAGAAAAATAGAGTCCAGATTTTCACTTACTCTTTTTTGCTCAAATGATATTTCAGCAATGTCATCCTTCTTTTTATTACAAGATTGAACCAAAAAGAAGGCAACAATAATTAGAATAATAAAATTTGTATGTTTCATTATACCTTCAAAATTCCGATTAAGGATACATCTCGTCAGATCTATTAGCCATATAATGATCCACTTTTTTAGGTAACACACGATAATTTTCACTTGGAACCATATCAAAATGACAGTAGTCTCTGGATGTTGTCGCATCTGATCCATAACGGACAAAATAGAATACTTTATAATTCTCTATCAACTGGTCGGATCCAGGATACTTCCATATTACATTGTCTGTTACCTTCCTAGTACTCCAATTTCCTACCCAATTATAGGTGCTTTTAGTACCATAATCCCGTTCATATTTATAATCAATAAAGATTGGAGCATCTTTATATTTTATCGTTGCAGCTGGATCTTGATAAAAACTCATGAAGATATCTGAATAAGTAAATTTTGGATTTGAGGATGAATTAGCCTCCCAATTGCTATTTTTATATTCAATTCGGACATAAGGTTTTTCAAAAGGCCCATAATTAATCTGGAAAGGCGCTTCAACCAATCCGTTTCCACTGTTCAAGTAAGCTAGTTGAAAGGCAATAGGTACTCCCGGACTTGCCTTGGAATACGTTGTATTAGCACTTAATACTTGAATAAAACCATTTAATCCCGCAACAGCTACAGCAGGTGAAGTATCTGTGCCGATCCCCGTATATTTAACTTTTATCGTTGCTGAATTTATGATATCTTTCTCTTCATTAGTTAATGCGGTACCGATACCAATCAGGTTTTTCAATATTCCGAGCTGCTTATAAACAGCATTGTACAGTTTAGTCGAACTATAGTTCGATTCTATTACCATAATACCCATACGGCCATAGGTAACACTTTTTACATAAACAGGAGTTTCTCCTCCAGTAATAGCTGGTATATCCAACCCAGTAGGATCAAATAATTCGTTATTATTTTTTGGCACATCCATATCAATAGTAAAATTGTGCTGGAAAAATTTTATTTTAATTGCCGATGCGGAAGCAATCAGATGGTTCTCTCCTTGCTGCGTTGTATTTGTGTTAATTAAAAATGCATCTAAACCTTTATTAAATCCATACATAGTTTTTAATTCCTCATATACCCGAAAAGTATCCATTTCGACTATCAAAGAAGCAGCCCCGACTTCACCGGGATTCGTATTCTCTAAATCTGTCAGCGCGGCATTATATAATGCTGCTTGAGAAATTGGACGAGGTAGACTTGTACGAGCAACCGCTGAACCAGAAACAGGCATCGAAGTAGATATGGTAATTGGGCGGATATTATTGGAAATACCTGTCAGCATCTGTGGTGAAAAAACACCTTTTATACTCTGACCCTTTAATATAGCACCTGGATAAATATTGAGCCCCATAGACTGGTCGGTAATAGTAAACATCTGTGATTTATATTTCTGATAAAAATAGAGCATATCAGGCTCACGAGGTGGAGAGTTGAGTGGAGGGTCGGTTGTTCCCGGTCCATCTTTATAGGCTCCTGCTTTAGGCTTAAATGGATTATCTTCGTCTGGTGGAGTAGTCAAGTCTGCTCTTTTCCCTCCAGATGATCTTTTGCCAGACAAATTATTTTCTGGATTAGACTTTGAGTTGACCGAAAAACCTTCGATCTTCGGTATTCTAAGTCGATCCAAAGCTTGTTTACCGTTTGCACCATTAAACTCGGAATCCAATTTCGAACAACTGACCACTAAGAATAGCATCAATAACAAAGGAAAATCCTTAATAATCCTTTGCAAAAAATAATTCATTCTACTTTTCATACTTTTAAGATTATATAGGCATAGGTCTCCATGGCATACAGGAAACATGATGCTTATTGGTTAAAAAAAGTGTTATTGATTAATTTAGATCTTTATTACAAAGCTTAAATTCTATTTATTTAGAGATTAACTACCGAGAGGCATTCCATTACCTATTGCCCATTTCCGGGTTCTCTTTTCTTTTAACTGCCCTTTTTCATCATAGATACTATAACTGGCACTTACCACATTATTCTGAATATTATAATCGGTAATTTTTACGGAGTAATCTGCCGGAATGTTATTTGTCTCTTTTAGATTGTCCTTCCAAATTAAGGGCTGTTTTCCCTCCCATTTGTCTTCAACGCTAGTGACTATCTGTACTCTTGCCACAACTCCTTCGGGTAGGAACAACATATATTCATAGTTGTTAATCGGGATTTTCCATAAACCCCCAGAAGGATAATAGGCATCGGTAGCATCTATATCCTTGGTATAGCGAACTGAAAAATCCCGCTCGTAACATACCAATTGAGTTCCCCGCTGTCCGAGTCCCATGTTCCCTCCACCTCTGTTAAGGTCTTTTTCGGTACCTTCTCTTACCAATAAGCTATTTTCATACCACTGAACTAATTGATTGTCCAGAACTTTATAAGTCCAGTCTAGGGCTTCTTCAACTTTATACTTTTTGGTATAAAATTTCTTACTATCAAGATCTATATTTGCCAGAAGCTGAATATGTTTTTCTTGTATATCTAGGTTATCGAGCACAATCCTTAATGAAAGTGTAGCTTGATTGACATTTATATATTTACTAGGCGCAACAAGATAGATAAAAAGCTTACTTGAACTTTCAGGAATCTCACTTGCTTCAATAGTCGGGCAAACTTCTGAAAAAATGGTCTTCCCATCTTTATTATCGACTCTGATCTCTAAAGTATTGTCCAACGTATTTACCACATAATATTGGTTCCCCGTACTATCTGTTTTAGCTTCGGTTCTCCATTTTTCATTTTTCTTCTCAGGAACATCTGGAGTATCTTTTTTACATGAAAATAAGAAGCATGCCATTAGTAAACATACACTTAAAATCCCTAAACTCTTTTGTCTAAATGTTGTATTCATCATCATAAAATATATTTAATGGTCAATTCTAAACGTCGTTTTAAATGGCGAGTTATCTTTTAGATATTTCGCGGTATAATAAATCGGCACTCCTGGATCACTCGCAGTAAATGTACCTACGTTCTGTGCGATAAAATCAGATACGCCATCAGGACTTGGATTGATCAGTAGTTGTATCACATTATTTCCGATAGTACTTCCCAATAGATAGATAGTTATACGACAACTGGCAAAAAGATTTGTTTCTTCCTGAGTATAGGATTCAGTGGTCTTTTTAAGGATCTTCTTCACCATCTTCTGAAAAGCACTTCTCATTTCGGAACTATTGTTGTTAGATTCAAGTACCAATAATCCAAACCTACCATAAGTTACGGAATTAATATATACCGGAGAAATACCATCAAAAGCATTGGCGGGAATAGAAGCCATATCAATCAGCTCATTAGCAGTAGGATCGGACATCGTATAGGTAAAATTCTCTACTGTATAACTGGCCATGAATTTAGTGGAATAGTAGGTTCCGCTTGAATATGAATCGAAATTTGTATTGGTCGAAGAAAATAGCTTATGCTGATTTACATTATAGCCAAAAGCATATTTCACTTCCTCATATTTTGAAAATGCGGCAAAATAGTCTGAATAATTGAGTATCGTATTACCTGAAAAATCGGGTGCCAAAAGTGCATTTCGTAAAAATATCCGGCTATTTGATAGACTCGGTACGGAGAGAGTCCCTATTGATAAACTGGAAGGAAATGATAACTGGACACTGATTGGTGCAGTTTGATAACCAGAAAAGGTCTCAAATTGATCCGATGCTATTGACGCCGCCTTTAAAAGTGAGCCGGGATAAATATAACTTAGATTCCCTGGTGTTACGACCATCTCATCAGATTCATAAAATGAGCTTGTTCCTGCCCCATTTGTCCAGACACTATCCCGAAGGTGTATCATTCCGGCAGTTTTCTTACGGTCAAATACTGTTTTGATGTCTTTATTTTTATTCCTAAGATCAACGATATCCAAGGGGGCTATACGAAGATTGCTAAAATATTCCGAGAGAAGTTTCCCAACGCCTTTTTCAGCAGGCGATGGGTTTTGAATTTCTTCCTTTTTACATCCTATAAATGAAAGGAGGAAAAAAATGGCTATGATTATTTTGACTCTCATACCAAATAAAATTTAATTGACCTAATTGGCAATATTAATCTTGAACTGATTCCTAAAGGTGGCAAAATCATCGAGATAATTTAAAGAGTAATATAGAATATCCCCTGGACTATCTTTTGTAAAGCCACCATTTGCCGCCAAAACCTCTGCAAAACCTGTTAGACCGGTTGTTATTGCCTTAACGATACTCTTTCCATCAGCTCCGATAATATACACCTTCATCCGCGAATTATTTATTATAGTTTTCTGCTCATTAGTTAGTCGCAAGTTCAATGCTGCCGAAAATGATGGACCTAGACTGTCAGTCGACGAAACATTTAACATTTCTGCGGATAATGTTAGCGCGACATTAAGTGTTTTTTTGACCGCGTTGTAAGAGGAGTCTGACTCCATGATAAAAATCCCCTTTCTTCCGTAAGTTACCGAACTGACAATTACAGGTCTGATTCCATTGAATATAGAGTAGTCAAAATTGCTCTTGAGAAAAGGCTCATAAATTGGAGGTTCGATAGCGATGGAAAAGTTCTCTTGCGTAAATTCAGCCCTTACAATTGTTGTAGCAGTTGAATTTTCAAGGGTATCCAGATAATTAACAGTTAAAATTTTAGCAAGATTCAAATTTGCGCCAAAAGATTTTTTTAGTTCCTCGGTCTTTCTAAACTGACTTTGTTCGTAAGTAAACGATTGGATCTGGTTTCCTGCTGCCGAACTCAAAGCTGCACGTAGATAACTAAGATCTTGTATTTTCGAAGGTATGACAGTCCTATAGATACTGTCAGTAGGGAAATTGGCGTACATGGTAATCGGGTTTCTATAAGTTACTGGAATGAAAACCGGATTCACATTATCTACATCAATTGCTGTCTCCCCTTTTAGAATAGCACCTAAATATAATTTTCTTCTTGTCTCTTCAAGAACAGCAGGAATATCGGTGGTTTCATAGAATGAAGTTTTTCCTGCATTGTTAGGCCAAATGCTGTCTCTGAGGAATGTAAGGGAATTTTGTTTGCCTTTTTTTGAAAAGCCTTGTATTCCTGCCGTATCAAAACTTGAAAGATTGATCTCTGTAGGTTTAAAAGTGTAAGTTTTCAGACCTTTAAGTCCAGAGTTAGGCTCAATGGTCCCTCCCGGAACGAGATCTTTGGAACAGGAAGTGATTAAAACCACAAATGTTGCTATTAAAGCAATACAATTTAGTTTCTTTTTCATAATCGGTATTATATAAAGTTTAAAATTGGACAATTCATACCCAAACTTTCCCCTTCTTCTTTTATAATATCACCGAATATATTTCCCCTAATGATATCCAGTGGGAATAAAAAGCAGTAATAAAAAATACTGTCATTTCGAATTATAAAAGGTCTTCTTTCCCTAATTATTGATAATTCTAAACCTTATTTAATTAATTACCAAATTAACTCGACGAACGAAGTTTCGACCAATACAAACATGCCAATTGACACGATGAAAAATAAAGGGATATATAGTTTTCATTTCGTACAATGAAAAAAAGAAGATGAAGTAAACGCTTAGAAGTATATATAAGGTATTTTTTAAAATAGGATAATTTGATATTTTTTACTTATTTAGAATTACTAGTTTATTATATGGAAGATACAATTGATTCAAAACTTTTCGACCCCTTCAAAGGACAGATTTTTAGGATTACTTATAAATCATTAGACTACCAAATAAAGTTGTTAAAAAGAGATATAAAAAAAGATGAATCAGAAATTGATATTTTATTGGATGGAATAGTCCAAAAAATAATCAAAAAAAATGGAAGTTGGTGTTTTGAAGATACAGATTTAGATAAAGATTTCGCTTATGAGATTTGGAGAGTGATTTCTTTAAGATATAGGTTATAGATTGGAGAATTTATCTTACTTATCAAAAGACACATTAGTTACCTGTTCTTTAGAAATAACTTCAATAAGTTTGTAGGTTTTGGGATTTCCATCTATTGGCGGAGATGTCAAAATAGTTATCTGAACTTTTAAGTTGTAACGGTTTCCTTCCTCGAAAACAAAACCACTAATCTCGTCTAAACCTAAATGATACTCTTCTTTATTACTGTCCCTCACCTTTAGCGCTGGTATATCCTTAGGTTGGTCTGGTTTCCTTGGAGGATGTGGTGCGACGTACTCAACATCAGGTTGGATCTCAAACTGAGTAATATAGGTTTGGTCAGAATTTTCTTTGCTGCACGAAAACAGGAAAATTAATAAAAGGAAAATGCTATTCTCATGGATCTACTTTAAAATCAAAAATACAATTTCAGACCGAATTAAAATTACTATATTCAGAGTAAACAATTGGAATCTTTCCAGCTTTAACCCTAAGAGTATTTCCAATGCTTTAAGAGTGATAAAAGTCAGGGAAAACTTCAAAACACTTAGAACCATTTTTTGAAAAATAATCGTAATATTTTTTTTAATTAAATCATGTCGCTAGAAACATTTACCATTCCAGGATATAAGGATATTTTTAAAGGTAGCAACGAAAGTTATGAAGAACTTGTTAGAGACCTCAATTCTGAAACGATAATAACTTTATGTTCAATGTTAAACGGAGAATTAACTTGTCCCGAACCAATAGCGGATATCCAAAAACGTTTAATATCCTTAATTTCTAAAAACTTTACATTTGATCAAAAGCAGCAATTAAATGATTCTTTCCTTTATTTCAACGAAACAGCTTCTGGAATATTTCAAGGAGGTATAATTTTTAGAAGGTATCTTTTAGCAATGATATTGAAAGAATTGAACAATTACCGCTCTGTTCAATCGAGAAAGTCTAGTCAAGAAAACGAATACCTCTTTTTTAAAGCATATCTTAAGATTATTGATGAAGTTAATGACTCAGATTTATTAAAAATAGATTTTTCAGAAATAGAAAAAAGTAATCCATTATACATATTTTGGTTGTGCTGGAAACCTATTCTAGGTCAATTCGAATTAATGGAAAAAGGAAATATGGTCTTTGAAATGGTAAAATCGGCATGCCTTTTAGAACATGCTAAAAATAACTTATTAGTATATCTAAAAGAATATCTAAACAAGTTTGGGTTCAAAAGTCCAGGTCATTTGCTTGCAAGCTTCAATAGTATCTATAAAGCAACAGAATCCTATAGGCCTAAGGAACATATTCGAAAATATACACTATTGAATGTAAGAAAAAATAATAGTGTAAAGCATATAAAAAGTCAGTGTATTAAGCCTGAAATTAAGGGTACTTTAGAACTTAGAGACCTCAAAAAGTCTCCATTATTTTTTCACCAAAAAAGACATAGCTATATTATATTAGATTATTATTTCGCTCGTAAAAAAACATTTAGAAGTACTTATTTCGAATTATTTCACCACACTAGTTTAAAACCTGATGACAAACTATTACAACAAAAAGCTTTCAATAAATACAGCCAAGAAATAGGAGATTTATTAGAAGCTAAATGTCTTAACCCTATTATTACCTTATTAGCAGGCAATGATTTTGATAAAATTCATTTTGATGATAAATCAGAAGGCATACCTGACGGTTATGTTCGAAAAGATAGAAAGATCTTTTTGTTCGAATACAAGGCATACTTTTTTCCAGAAAGCCTTGTCAATGAGTTAGATTTCAATAAAATACTTCAATATTTCGATGACAGATTTATCGATAAAAAAGGTATTGGACAGATTAAAGAACAAATTACCAAAATCTATAATTTAAAATTTGACTTTGATAAGGAGTTAAAAAATTTAGTAGAAACTGGTAACATTACAATCTATCCAATAATCACATTTAATGAATATCACTTCGGTTTAACAGGACTCACTCAATATTTAGACGGCGAATTTAAAAAGATAATTCCGCAAAAATACCGTGAGAAGTTTTCGATTATGCCGTTTGCCCTAATTAATCTAGAAACAATCTTGGACATGGTGTTAACTAATCAAGACATAAATGACTTAAAAACACACTTAAATTCTTATCAAACATTTACATCTAACACTCAGTATCGTTTCTTCAAGAATCTAGACAATGCTACTTTAAATTCTGCCTTTATTGGATTTGATAATTATTATTATTCGGCAATTGCCCCCCAACCTGTTTCAATCGAAAAGACACAAAATATTTTGACTAGTTTATTAAACCTTACTGGTATCTCATTAGACGAATTAAATCGAAAAATATAATTTAATCATGATTTATCATTGTTAACAAGATTCCCTGAAAAAAGAATTTTTAGCGAATAATTTAATGATTCAATACACTATGAAAGCACATAATACAGGCTTATTAAAAGCTAATATAAAACTCAAAAAGGAGACAGAAAGTAATTTAGAAACAATGAAAGAAAAGTTTAATGAGCTAAAACTCCTTTCTACGCAAGTTGGCAATAATGAAAACTTCCATAAAGCCTATAGTTGTTTTTTGTATTTATTTTCCTATATCCCGGTAATGGGGACAAAATTAGATGTTGGTATTTCCCTTTTCCGGTCTAGACAACATATTAAAAAGAACGAGACATTTACTAAGATTTCTGAAATTTCATTCAATCAAAATTTTCATCTTATTAAACAAGGGCGATTTAATCGAGAGGGAGAGTCAATGTTCTATGCTACTCTTCCTGTTAATGATAACTTGATCGAATCTACTCTTGTCGCTTGCTTAGAAACCTGTAAAAGATTAACTGAGCTGCCTGCTATTTCAATTAAGGATTTTACAATCGGTAAATGGGAAATTAAACAGCCATTTTATGTTGTTAATTTTTGCATGGACGGAGAGCATTTAAAAACAAATTTTGGTATCAAAATCCAGATAGATGATTATGTAGACCTAATCAAAACAAATTATAATCATTTTACAAGTGATTTTATTTTGGAGTTTTATCAGTACTTTTCAGAATTAAGCAGTAAGCGAGCAGAAAATAATAACAATTACTTCATACTCATAGCTCTATTTTTATCCCTGAGAGAGTATTATAAAAATAACCCAAATTATAAGGTTATGGGGCTCATATATCCAAGTGCTATGAGTGAAAGAAAAGGATTGAATATTGTACTCATACCAGAGGTCGCAAAGAATTTAATCTATTGTGAGAAAGTTGGAATGTATCGTTTTAAAGGTTCAGAAAAATCATATAGAGCGGCCCCATGTTGTGATGTCAGTATTCCTACGGAAGAAGGATATTTTCAAATTCAAGGACATAATACTATTAGAGACGAAGAACACTATGAACCTGAATGTTAATTAATATACAGGGTGAATACAAAAATTAGTAAGCCAAAATTTTTATTACTTTTAGCCTTATAAAGCAAGCATATTATCGTTCTTAATCTATTATAACATGGAAAATTCTTTACAGAATGTTTTAAATGAAATTCCCATTCAATTGGACACCTATATTAACATGGAACAGCCAAATGAAACATTACCAATTTACCACGGAGAATTCGTAATTACCAATGGTATTGAAGAAAGTTTGGTAAATGGGAGTATAGAATTCACTTGGTTTCCAAACCCTTGTGTCAAATTCAATGGAACATTTTCCGGTGGGGAATTAATGTTTTTTGAAATGAAAAACTTAATACTCAAAATTAACAATGAGAATATAGGAGTTGTAAATCTTTCAGAAGTTTCACTAGGTGAAAGGGGACAATGTCGTGGTTATGTTAACCGTTTTATTGAAGGGGACTCTTCTATCGCAGTACAAGAAATTATATTTTGTATTCCTAATTTGAGAGGTTACATTGGTGATCGTGTTAGGCATTCTGAAAATAGACAGAAGATTTCTAGTAATAGGATCGAGTTAATTGATAGATACTTTCGAATTATTTTGGATAAATTCTCAGATTTTACTGACAGAAAGAAAAAACTACAAAACAATGGTGGATATCTGCTCACTTATGTTGGAAAAGTTTCTAAAATTAATGGACAACCAATTCGGCTAAAAGAAATTCACGAGTGGCATCAACAACTACAAAATTTCTTATATTTCATTAATGGATTAAGGGCTTCTCCATTATTTTATAGAGGAATTCACGATGGTAGGGAAATTTTTACGGATTATTCATTTTACAATTCAGATCCGTACAAATTTGTGCATAGTTGGTCGAATATTTCAGAAAATATTGATTTTAATAAACTATGGAAAGAATATAGTAGGCTTTGGAAAAATGAAAACAATAGAGATTTTTTATTAACTGCTGTTCATTGGTATGTAGAAGCCAATTCAAATGCAGGAAAGGTCGAAGGTTCGATAATATTAATTCAAACTGCGCTTGAATTAATATACAATTGGTTAATAGTTGAAAACGAAAAGATCATTATAGGGAATGAGGCCGAAGGAGTATCTGCTGCTAATAAAATACGGTTACTAATTTTTCAACTGAAAATTAGTAAGAGCATTCCAGACAGTTTCGAAGATCTTATTAGTGTTGCAAAAGAAAGCGATGGTCCAGAAATATTTGTTAAAATTAGAAATGCGTTGGTCCACGGTCAGGAAACAAAACGTAATGAATTACAAAAAATTTCGGGCAAAGCCAAATTCCAAGCACTTCAATTAGGAATATGGTATGTTGAATTAGCGCTATTATATATTTTAAAATATAAAGGAAGATATAAAAACAGAACAGATGGGAAGATTTGGGAAGGAGAAGGTGAAATCGTACCGTGGGCAAATCCTAGAAAATTTAAAATTGGTCCACCCAGCAAATTTAAAGAAACCGAAATCGAATCATTCTTAGATCTTTTATTGACCCAAAATAAGGTCAAAAACCCTTCATTGGATCGAATCAGAAATTGTAAATTGATAGCAATAGGATATGATTGGAACACTCCAATTTCTATTGGTGCAATCAAACCTAAAACAAAATCAGATTTCACAGAAAAAAAAGCTAATTTATTAGAGGAGGCTGATAAGTATGAATGGGAAATAGGTTATTTTTTTACAGATCCTGAATTTCAGGGTAAGGGCTACAGCTCTCAAATATTAGAAGAATTATTAAACAAATATGGAAAAGGAAATTTAATGGCTTCCACTGAAATGCGTGAAAATAATGCGATGATTCATCTCTTAGAAAAACATGGTTTCGTAAGAAAAGGTAAACCATGGAAGAGTGGTATCAGCGGTAACGATCTAAATTTGTATTTAAGAAATTTCGAAAATAAAACTTTTAAAATTCAAGATTAGACATGTTATTGAATAAAATTATAGATCTTATAAATTCAAAAAGTGAAGGTGAATATTGGGACTTTAAAGAGAAGCCTTATGAAAATAACGCTGCACTTTTGCATGATATATTATGCCTTTCAAATTGTCTCTATGAGGGAGAAAGATATTTGATTATTGGAATAACAGATCCTTCAAGCGGGTGTCAATTAATTGGGTTGGAAAAAAATCAAGCTAACCGTAAAAATCAAGTTTCTTATATAGACTTTCTAAGATCTATAAAATTTGCGGGAGATAATAGACCGGTATTGGAATTAAAAACTTTAAATCTAAATGGTTCAGAAATTGACGTTTTAGTAATACAAAATTTACCTTTAAAGCCCTATTATATTACTACCTCATACCGAGATAAAGACAAGGAAGTCAGAGCGAATCATATTTATTCGAGAACCCAGGATACAAATACGCCGATAGATAAATCTGCCGACATAAATCAAATTGAAAAAATGTGGTATCAAAGATTTGGTTTAGATCTTACTCCTGTTTTAAAGATGCAGCGATATTTGTTAGATCCAAATCAGTGGACAAAAAACATTGGTAATAGCAGATTAATCTTTCATAATACTTTTCCTGAATACACTATTGATTTGAGTGAGGTGGAAATATTTTGGGAAGTATATAGTTACTTCTTTCCTAATGAAAAATCATATTTAGGGACAGCAAAGTTTAAATTCCAACAGACTGAATTGTTTGAATTAGAATACATGTTTTGCGATGAGATGAGAATTATTTTGCCAGTACCTCAAACTGCTTATTTACGGATTAATGACGAAGATTTTTGGTATTTTTATTATGATAAAAGCTCCATAAATGGAAAATTTTTATATTTCCTTACAGAAGGAAATTATACGTTTCATTCACGTGGATCTGGAGCACCATTTCTTTTATTTAAAGATGAAGCTAATAAAAGAGAGTTTGATCAATACATCTTAAAGCACTCCTCCATTATAAAAGAAATAAAACCTTCTTTTTTGGCATCTCAAGCTTTAAAAAGTATGAAACAAACTGGAAACCAATCAGTAATTGACCCAGTATTTATTGACCAAATAAACCAATTATATCAAACTTGGATAAAAAATACAGAATACGAGTTAAATTACAAATAACATTGCATAGTGAGCCCATTGGTGTAAATGAAACTTCTTCGATATTTATATTCCAATTATAAATGAATAAACAAATCTAATTTCTTGAATTTGTAGATTTCCACAGGTATATCAACCATATTCCAAACGCAATAGTGAATCCAACCCAAGGAGTCTTCATACTTAGGGCGGCAAAGAATCCGATGACCAAAATTATATTGATAACAAAAAACAAAATTACACTTCTCATAACATTAAAATTTTTATAAAAAAAACAGGCAAATAGAATTACATAGTGTAATCCTATTTGCCTGTTTTAATCTTCTTAATAAACTGTAATAAAGGCACTAAAGGTTCTATTGAACTCTCGTGACCTCCACAAACAAAAAAGCCTAATGAATATTCCGACAAAAGTACACCACGGGTTCCGGACGAAAGTACACCAGATTTAGTGACCAATAACCCGAGCTATTTTACAACTGGATTGTATT